>NZ_JBEOTA010000005.1:83044-106218 GCF_040303265.1 Streptomyces sp. NPDC096040 | reverse complement strand
GGCCCGCCGGACCGAGCCGTTCGCGTCGCCCGGACGGGAGGCAGGCCGTGCCACGCCGTCTGCCGCCTCGGGTCTGGAGCCGGGTCGGACGGGCCCACCCGTGGCCCCCGGGCAGGAGGTCCGTAGGACCGAGCCGTTCGCGTCGCCCGGGCGGGAGACCGGGCGCGTCACGCCGTCCCGGCCGCCGTACGGTCCTGGCCTGTCGTCCCGGCGCCCGGAGTCCGCTTCGGAGTCGACCGCCTCGCTTGGCCCCGTCGGTGCTGCGGAGGAGCCCGAGCCGTCGTCGGACGGGCGGCGCGGTGCCGCCGGACCGGCGTCCTCGTCCTCGGCCGGTACGGCCGGCGGCTCCGCCGGTGTGACCGGGCCCAGACGGCCCGAGCGGTCGCGCAGTGACTTCCCGGCCTCTCTCGGTGCGCCGGAGCCGGGCACCGCCTGGAGCCCGCACATGCGGACGTTCCCGGTACCGACGGCCCCGCCGCGCCCCATGACACCGCCGAAGGCGGCCCCGCCGCCCCGCCCGGCGAAGCCCCCCAAGCCCACCCTCCCGCCCCGCCCGACGGACGCCCCGGCGCCGGCCTCCGTCGCCCCGCCCCGCCCCGCGACACCCCCGGCCCCCGGCGTTGCGCCGCCTCCCCGTGACACCGCCTCGTCGTCGCACGGCCCCGGTCTGTTGCCGGACCCCGCGATGTCCTGGACCGCCTCCACGGGAACTCCCGGCAGGGACCGGCCCGTTGTGACCTTCGGCGAGCCCGAGGGGTACGACGAGCGAGGGTGGGGGCGGTCGTTGGCCGGTCGCGTGGCGCCCCGTACCGCCGCTGCCGCCGCCTGCATGGTGCTCGGGCTCGGACTGATCGGCGGCGCGGTGACCGGAAGCTGGATCGTCGACGACGACGGTGACGTGGCAGCGGCGAGCAGCTTCAGTTCCGCCGCCGGCCTGTGGCACAACGTGCCCGTCGACGAACTGTTCCCGCCCACCGTGCAGGGCACCGGCGCCGGCCCCGGCGGAGCCGACCGCACCTGGACACGGATCGCCGTCGCCCCCGCCACCGGCTGCGCCGACGCCTTCGACCTGCTGCTGCGCAAGGTCCTCGCCCCCGTAGGCTGCCAGCGACTGATCCGTGCCACCTACACCGACGCCACCCAGAGCTATGTGACGACTGTGGGGCTGCTGTTCACCAAGGCCGACCCGGCCGGGATGACAGCCCTCGCCAAGCGGTTCGAGGACGAGCACCTGGACCGCCGTACCGACCTGATGCCCCTTCCGTACGCCGCGAAGGGCACCGCCGCCGAGCGATTCGGCCGGCACCAGCGGGCCTCCTGGACGATCTCCGTGCTCACCGACGCCCCGGTCGTCGCGTACGCCGTCTCCGGCTGGGCCGACGGCCGTACCGTCGACACCCCGCAGTCCGCCGCCGACGCGGAGGCGTCCGGTGCCACCACCGCCGCGGCTCAGGCCGGCCTCGGCAACGAGGCCCAGGGCCTGGCCGACCGCATCGAACGGCGACTGCGGCAGAACACCGCAGGCCCGGCAACGGAGAAGCCCTCATGAAGCGCCGCACAACCGGGGCCGCGGTGAGCCTGCTGCTCGCCGGCTCGCTCGCCCTCCTGCCGTCCACGACCGCCTACGCCGACAGCATCCGCGGCCAGCAGTGGGGTCTGTCCGCCCTGCACCTCGACGAGGCCTGGCAGACCACCAAGGGCAGGGGCGTCACCGTCGCCGTCCTGGACACCGGTGTCGAGGCCGACCACCCCGACCTCGTCGGCAACGTCCTGACCGCCAAGGACATGATCGGCTTCGGCGCCCGGCCCGGCGAACGCACCTGGGCCCGGCACGGCACCGCCATGGCCGGCATCATCGCCGGTCACGGGCACGGGGTCGGCAACGGCGACGGTGTGATGGGGGTCGCCCCGGAAGCCAAGATCCTGCCCGTCCGGGTCATCCTCGAAGACGGCGACAGCGCCCGCGGCAAGGCCCGCTCCACCCGGGGCAACGCCCTCGCCGAGGGCATCCGCTGGGCCGCCGACCACGGCGCCGACGTCATCAACCTCTCCCTCGGCGACGACTCCGACTCCGCACACCCCGAGCCCAGCGAGGACGAGGCCATCCAGTACGCCCTGAAGAAGGACGTCGTGGTCGTCGCCTCGGCCGGCAACGGCGGCGACAAGGGCGACCACATCTCCTACCCGGCCGCCTACCCCGGCGTCATAGCCGCCACCGCGGTGGACAAGTTCGGCACCCGCGCCGCCTTCTCCACCCGCCGCTGGTACGCCACGGTCAGCGCGCCCGGCGACGACATCGTCATCGCCGACCCGGACCACAAGTACTACGAGGGGTGGGGCACAAGCGCCGCCTCGGCCTTCGTCTCAGGCGCCGTGGCCCTGATCAAGGCCGCCCACCCGGGCCTCACCCCGGCCCAGGTCAAAAAGCTCCTGGAGGAGACGGCCCGCGACGCCCCGGCCGGCGGCCGCGACGACTCCCGGGGCTTCGGCATGATCGACCCGGCCGCGGCGATCAAGGCCGCGGCCAAGCTGAAGACACAGAGCCTCACGTCGGCGTCGTACGGCAAGAAGTACTTCGGCCCGGGCCCGGACACGGAGAAGGAGACAACGAGCGCGACGGACTGGGCGGCCCCGCTGGCGGGCGGCGCGGGCGGCGTGCTGTTGGTGGCGGCAGGAGTCCTGTGGCGAAACCGCCGCAGACCGATCTGAAGGGGCGCGGGGCTGTATCGGTACGCGGCTCCGCCGCGTGGGCGCGACCAGCCCCCACCGGCCCACGAACCGTCGAACCCTCCCCCTACTGCGAAGCAGAAGCAGCCGCACTCTCAGAAGAAGCCTCCGTGAACGAGCCCACCGCCGCCTTCGCAGCCGCCTCCACCAGCGAAATCCCCTTCGTCTGACTCACCGTCCCGTTGGACAGCACCGCGACCAGATAGCCGGTCCCGCCCGCTGTCACCCGCCCGATGCTGTTGACGTCCCACAGTTCGGTCGTACTCCGCGCCAGCCACCCGTTCTTCAGCGCGAACTCCGAACCGTCGGCGGCGGCCGAGACCCCCCACCGCTGGTCCGACTCGACCGTCTTCATCAGCCCCTGGATGTACGCCTGCGAGGCCTCGCTCAGCTTCGAGTCGTCCCCGAACACCTGCTGGAGCAGGGTGAGCTGGTCGGCTGCCGTTGTCTGGGTCAGCCCCCACAGCGCCCCGTCACCGCCCTCCGTCTCCGTCAGCCCGAAGCGCTTGTTCGCCGCGTCCAGGCCCGCCGCCTTGCCGATGATGTCCCACAGCTCCGACGCGGAGGTGTTGTCGCTGTTCTCGATCATCTTCACGGCGTACGCCTTCTCCGTCGCCGTCAGATACCGGCCCGCGTCCTGCGCCTGGAGCAGCAGCGTCGCCAGGATGTCGACCTTGACGATGCTCGCCGTGTCGAACGCCGAGTCGCCGTAGGTCGCGCTGTCGCCGGAGTCCAGGTCGAGGACGGCCGCCGAGACCTTCGCCCCGGACGGCACGGTCACCGTCTCCATCACCGTGCTCAGCAGCGCGTCCCGGTCCACGGCCGGCTCCGTCACGGGTTCCACCGATGCCTCCCCGCTCGCCGAGGCCGAGGAGGAGGGCGTCGGCGACGCAGCCGACGATACGGCGCCGCCGTCGCCTGCGTGTGCCTTCACATACACGGTCCCCGCCGCGGTGGCGCCGACGACGGCGACCGTGGCGAGGGAGATGTACAGCAGAGCCCGGCGCCGGGGCCGGGCACGGCGGCGGGCCCGCCGGGATCCTGAGGTGGCTCTGGGGGACTCCATGCCCGCGATGCTCGGGGCGGGGACTGTGCGATCCGTTTGTCGGAAGTTAGAAGGAGGTCAGGGATATCTGAGAATCCCGTGAAAGCCGTGTCGATCCGGTTTCGGGGCCCGCACAACCGCAGCAGCATCCCACCGATAGGGTCGGGGACCGTGGCGAACAAGAACATTCCCGACTCCGGCTACTCCGACGACGACGGCTCCGCCGACCCCCGGCTGACCGCCGCGCTGGCCGCTTGGGCCGAGGACCGGACGGCGGTGGGACCCGTCCTGGCGGCACTGAAGGGCGCGCGGCTGCTCGTCCCGGTGGTGGCCGTCCTGGGCGAGGTCGAGGAGGACGAGAAGGGGCTGCGCCGCGAGAAGACCAGCGACATGGCCGTCCCCACCCTGAAGGCCGGTCACCGTACCGCCCTGCCCGCCTTCACCTCCACCGAGTCGCTGGCCCGCTGGGACCCGGCGGCGCGACCCGTCGCCGTACCCCTGCACCAGGCGCTGCAGGCCGCCGCACACGAGAAGGCGGACACGGTGGTGCTGGACCTGTCGGGGCCGGTGCCGTTCGAACTGACCGGAACGGCGCTGCGAGCGCTTGCGGAGGGGCGGACGACGGCCGATCCGCTCGCCGACCCGACGGTGCGGGAGGCGGTACGGGCCGCGGTGGCCGCCGAACCCGCCGTACACCGCGCCCACCTCGGGCCGGGGCAGACCGACGGCACCCTCGCCCTGGTCCTGGACCCGGCCGCGCCGGCCGCCGAGACCGTCCAGGCCGTCGCCGGGCGGCTGGCCGCCGACGAGACGCTGCGGGCCCGCCTGGTACGCGGCCTCGACCTGGCACTGCTGCCGGCCGGGACCACGCCGCCGGGCGAGCCCTTGTACGTAAGGAACTGATCGCTAGCCGTAGACCGGGCCGGTGTACTTCTCGCCGGGGCCCTGGCCCGGTTCGTCGGGGACGATCGAGGCCTCGCGGAAGGCCAGCTGGAGCGACTTCAGGCCGTCCCGCAGCGGGGCCGCGTGGAAGGAGCTGATCTCGGTCGCGGACGCGTCGAGCAGTCCGGCGAGGGCGGTGACCAGCTTGCGGGCCTCGTCCAGGTCCTTGTACTTGTCGCCCTCCTCGGTCAGACCGAGCTTCACGGCCGCGGCGCTCATCAGGTTGACGGCGACCGTCACGATCACCTCGACCGCGGGGACCTCGGCGATGTCGCGGGTCATCTCGTCGAAGTCGGGCTGTCCGGCGTCACCGGGGCCAGGAAGGGGCGTCTCACTCATGACGCCCACGATAGGCGCAGCGGGCCCAGGGCTCCGACCTGGGCCCAGGACGTCCCAATTGGTCCTCTCTCCGCTTTGCTGCTAACCTTGTGTGACGACCGGCCGGACGGGTATGCCTCGCGGCTAACCGCCCCGGCCCACAAGTGGAGGCTTCGAACTCCCACCTGACCGCCCTGCTGGGCGGCGGGTCACCGGTCAGACGGTCGCTTCGCCGCTATGGCGACGGCGTTCCGTCCGATAGTGCGCCCCGCGATCCTCGCGGCGGTGTTCCGGTAGTTCGAGGAGCCCCGCCTGTGATCGTCCGGGGCATTTTTTCTGCTTCGGTGCGGTTAGGTCTCACGAAAACAGACGTTACGCGGCTGTCCGCCAGACCGTCGCGTGGTGCTACCGAGGAGGATCCATCAGCACCGAGCCCCGCATCAACGACCGGATTCGCGTTCCCGAGGTGCGACTTGTCGGTCCCAGTGGCGAGCAGGTGGGCATCGTCCCCCTGGCCAAGGCACTGGAGCTTGCGCAGGAGTACGACCTCGACCTGGTCGAGGTGGCGGCGAGCGCACGCCCGCCGGTCTGCAAGCTCATGGACTACGGCAAGTTCAAGTACGAGTCGGCCATGAAGGCCCGTGAGGCGCGCAAGAACCAGGCGCACACGGTCATCAAGGAAATGAAGCTCCGGCCGAAGATCGACCCGCACGACTATGACACCAAGAAGGGTCACGTCGTACGGTTCCTCAAGCAGGGCGACAAGGTCAAGATCACGATCATGTTCCGTGGTCGCGAGCAGTCCCGGCCCGAACTGGGCTACCGACTGCTGCAGCGTCTCGCGGAGGACGTCCAGGACCTCGGTTTCGTCGAGTCGAACCCGAAGCAGGACGGCCGGAACATGATCATGGTTCTCGGTCCGCACAAGAAGAAGACCGAGGCGATGGCCGAGGCCAGGCAGGCGCAGGAAGCCCGCAAGGCCGAAGCGAAGGCCAACCCCGGCAAGTCGCAGAACGCTGCTGAGCTGGAGGCCGACGCGGAGGCCGAGGCGCCCGCCGAGGAGCCCGCCGAGGCGTGATCCCGGGGCAACCGCCCCAGGTCAGCACCCAGGGGCGAAAGCCTCCGGATGCAATCGATACAAGAGCGACGTTCCACCGTGCCCGGTTTCGCGACCGGGCACCGGAGCGCCATCGACGAGGAGATAACGGCGCTATGCCGAAGAACAAGACGCACAGCGGTGCCAGCAAGCGCTTCAAGATCACCGGCTCCGGCAAGGTGCTGCGTGAGCGCGCCGGCAAGCGCCACCTGCTCGAGCACAAGTCGTCTCGTGTGACGCGTCGCCTCACCGGCAACGCCGAGATGGCCCCGGGCGACACCGCGAAGATCAAGAAGCTTCTCGGCAAGTGACACGCGGGCGCCGGCCGGCGCCCTGAAGTCAGCACCGGGACCCAGTCGTTTCCGGGCCGCGTGAGTCAGCCGCGGCCCCGCTACAAGGAGTTAACAAGTGGCACGCGTCAAGCGGGCAGTCAACGCCCACAAGAAGCGCCGGGCGATCCTCGAAGCCGCCTCCGGCTACCGCGGACAGCGTTCGCGCCTGTACCGCAAGGCCAAGGAGCAGGTCACCCACTCGCTGGTCTACAACTACAACGACCGCAAGAAGCGCAAGGGTGACTTCCGTCAGCTGTGGATCCAGCGCATCAACGCCGCTGCCCGCGCCAACGGCATCACGTACAACCGCTTCATCCAGGGTCTGAAGGCCGCGAACGTCGAGGTCGACCGCAAGATCCTGGCCGAGCTGGCGGTCAACGACGCCGGCGCGTTCGCCGCGCTCGTCGAGGTCGCGCAGAAGGCGCTGCCGGCGGACGTCAACGCGCCGAAGGCGGCGTGACGCTGGCGCTGGCCTTGGCCGACGTGACTGAAGGACCCGCAGGCTGAATGGCCTGCGGGTCCTACTGTTGCCGGCCGCCCCATCTCTTGCTGAAGGTGAAGAACAAGATGCCCACCCCCGAGCTGATCTCCCCCCGCTCCGCCCGTGTGGCTGCCGCTCGGCGGCTTGGCAAGCGGAACTTCCGGGGGAAGGACCGGCTGTTTCTCGCCGAGGGTCCGCAGGCTGTGCGGGAGGCGGTGGGGCATCGGGTCGACGGGACGGCGACGCTCGTCGAGCTGTTCGCGACCGTCGAGGCCGCGGAGCGGTACGCCGACATCGTCGGGGACGCCCGGGACGTCGGCGCCCGGATCCACCTCGCCTCCGAAGAGGTCATCGCCGACATCTCCACCACCGTCACCCCACAGGGGCTGGTCGGTGTCTGCCGGTTCATCGACACCCCGTTCGAGGACATCCTCGCCGCCCGTCCCAAGCTCGTCGCCGTCCTCGCCAACGTCCGCGACCCCGGCAACGCCGGGACCGTGCTGCGGTGCGCCGATGCTGCCGGTGCGGAGGCCGTCGTACTGACCGATGCCTCCGTCGACCTGTACAACCCCAAGGCCGTGCGCGCCTCCGTGGGGTCGCACTTCCATCTGCCCGTCGCCGTCGGGGTGCCCGTCGAGCAGGCCGTCGCCGGGCTGAAGAGCGTCGGTGTGCGGATCCTCGCCGCAGACGGCGCCGGGACCGACGACCTCGACGACGAACTCGACAAGGGCACGATGGGCGGACCCACCGCCTGGGTGTTCGGGAACGAGGCCTGGGGGCTCCCCGAGGAGACCCGCGCGCTGGCGGACGCCGTCGTGCGCGTTCCCATCCACGGGAAAGCCGAAAGCCTGAACCTCGCCACCGCCGCCGCCGTATGTCTCTACGCAACGGCCCGTGCACAGCGTGCCTCCGGAGGGTGCCGTTCCGTCACCGAGAGCTAGTAAGGTGACCAGCTCGGGGGCCTGCTGCGCCGTCTGAGAGGTGGAGTACGGGGATGAGTGTCGGCACCAGCAACGCGCGGGGCGGCAGCGGCACCGGCCGCGTACCCGCACCCCGGCATGGCGACCTCACCGGCTTCGGTGTCGACCCCGACGAACTGCCCGACGGCCTGGTGGTCGCCGACGAGCACGGCATCGTCGTCTGCTTCAACGCGGCCGCCGCCCGGATCACCGCCACCGCCACCGCCGACGCCCTCGGACAACGGCTGGAGAAGGCCCTGCCGTTAGAGGACCTGGAGGGCAGGCGCTGGTGGCAGCTCACCGATCCCTACGGCGGCCTCGCCATCCGGGTCGGCCAGCCGGAGCGGAACCTCCTGCTGCCCGGCGGCCGGGAGGTGCTGGTGTCCGCCAGGTATGTGCGCGCCGAGTCCACCGGGCCCGTACGCCGGGTCGTCGTGTCGCTGCGGGACACCGAGGCCCGCCGCCGTACCGAACGCAGTCACGCCGAGCTGATCGCCACCGTCGCCCATGAGCTGCGCTCTCCGCTGACCTCCGTCAAGGGTTTCACCGCCACCCTGCTCGCAAAATGGGAGCGGTTCACCGACGACCAGAAGCGGCTGATGCTGGAGACGGTCGACGCCGACGCCGACCGGGTCACCCGGCTCATCGCCGAGCTGCTGGACATCTCCAGGATCGACAGCGGACGCCTTGAGCTGCGCCGGCAGCCCGTGGACATAGGGGCGGCCGTCGGGCGGCACATCCAGGCGTATGTCGCCGCCGGGCAGCCCGCCGACCGGTTCCTGCTCCGCATCGAGCAGCCGCTGCCCGCGCTGTGGGCCGACCCCGACAAGGTCGACCAGGTCCTCAGCAACCTCATCGAAAATGCCGTGCGGCACGGCGAGGGAACCGTCACCATTGACGTCACGCCCTCGGCGTCCCCGCGCGAAGGGGAAGATCTCGAGAACACAGCCACGTCGGTCACCGTGAGCGACGAGGGGCCAGGCATCCCGGAGGAGTCCATGAACCGCGTCTTCACCCGCTTCTGGCGGGGCAGCAAGCGCGGAGGGACCGGCCTCGGGCTCTATATCGTCAAGGGCATCGTCGAGGCCCACGGCGGCACCATCACCGTCGGACGCGCCGCCAGCGGCGGCGCCGAGTTCCGATTTACGTTGCCCGTGAGCGCACCGGCGTATCTCGCCTGAGATCACGGACACCGTCCGTGCTCACCGAGACCGCCTGAGCAGCCCGCGGGCGCTTCGCATTCCTCCACCCCGTTAGACTCGGCCTTTGGCACCTTTGTGTCCTTCACACGGCCCACCAACGGTCTCGGGGACCACCGCCAGCCAATCGGAAGCACGGGAAGAGATGTCGGCACCCAATAAGTCGTACGACCCTGTCGAGGTCGAGGCGTTGAAACCGGAAGAGATCGAGCGCATGCGGGACGAGGCGCTCGCCGCCTTCGCCGCCGCGGGCTCCCTCGACGCGCTCCAGGAGGCCAAGGTCGCCCACACCGGGGGCACCTCCCCGCTGGCCCTCGCCAACCGCGAGATCGGCGCCCTGCCCCCGCACGCCAAGGCCGCCGCCGGAAAGCTGGTCGGCCAGGCCCGCGGCGCCGTGAACAAGGCCCTCGCCGGCCGCCAGGAGGAGCTGGAGGCCGAGCGCGACGCCCGGGTGCTGGTCGAGGAGGCGGTGGACGTCACACTGCCCTACGACCGCGTCCCGGCCGGTGCCCGGCACCCGCTGACCACGCTCTCGGACCGCATCGAGGACATCTTCGTGGCCATGGGCTACGAGGTCGCCGAGGGCCCGCAGGTCGAGGCCGAGTGGTTCAACTTCGACGCCCTCAACATCGGCCCGGACCACCCGGCACGCGGCGAGGCGGACACCTTCTTCGTCGAGGGCCCGCAGGGCGGCACCGAGTCCGGTGTCGTGCTGCGCACCCACACCTCGCCGGTCCAGATCCGCTCGCTGCTCGACCGCGAGCTGCCGGTCTACGTGATCTGCCCCGGGCGCGTGTACCGCACCGACGAGCTGGACGCCACCCACACCCCGGTCTTCCACCAGGTGGAGCTGCTCGCCGTCGACGAGGGCCTGACCATGTCCGACCTCAAGGGCACCCTGGACCACATGGTCCAGTCGCTGTTCGGCGAGGGCATGAAGACCCGGCTGCGGCCGAACTTCTTCCCGTTCACCGAGCCCAGCGCCGAGATGGACATGCTGTGCTACGTCTGCAAGGGCGAGTCCGTCGGCAACCCCGACCGGCCCTGCCGTACCTGCTCCTCCGAAGGCTGGATCGAGCTGGGCGGCTGCGGCATGGTCAATCCGCGGGTGCTCACCGCCTGCGGCGTCGACCCGGAGAAGTACAGCGGCTTCGCCTTCGGGTTCGGCATCGAGCGGATGCTGATGTTCCGCCACAACGTCGAGGACATGCGAGACATGGTCGAGGGTGACGTCCGGTTCACCCGGCCGTTCGGGATGGAGATCTGATGCGGGTCCCGCTTTCCTGGCTGCGGGAGTACGTCGACCTGCCGGCCACCGAGACCGGCCGCGATGTGCAGGCCAAGCTGATTTCGGCCGGCCTGGAGGTCGAGACCGTCGAGCAGCTCGGCGACGGTCTCAAGGGCCCCCTGGTCGTCGGCCAGGTCCTCACCATCGAGGAGCTGGAGGGCTTCAAGAAGCCGATCCGCTTCTGCACGGTCGACGTCGGCAGGGCCAACGGCACCGGTGAGCCGCAGGAGATCGTCTGCGGCGCCCGCAACTTCGCCGTCGGCGACAAGGTCGTCGTCGTCCTGCCGGGGGCCGTGCTCCCCGGCGGCTTCGCCATTGCCGCGCGCAAGACGTACGGCAAGACGTCCCACGGCATGATCTGCTCCAGCGACGAGCTGGGCATCGGCTCCGACGGTACCCACGGCATCATCGTGCTGCCGCCGGAGACCGAGGTCGGCAAGGACGCCATCGAGCTGCTCGAACTGGTCGACGAGGTCCTGGACATCGCCGTCACCGCCAACCGCGGCGACTGCCTGTCCATCCGCGGTGTGGCCCGCGAGACCGCCATCGCCTACGGTCTGCCGCTGCGCGACCCGGCGCTGATCGACGTACCCGGCCCGAACGCCTTCGGCTACCCGGTCCAGGTCGCCGACCCGATCGGCTGCGACCGGTTCACCGCGCGCACGGTCACCGGGCTGAGCCCCGAGGCCCGCTCCCCGATCTGGCTCCAGCGCCGGCTCCAGAAGGTCGGCATGCGCCCGATCTCGCTCGCCGTCGACGTCACCAACTACGTGATGATGGAGCTCGGCCAGCCGCTGCACGCCTACGACCGCAACCTGGTCCAGGGCACCATCGGCGTCCGCCGCGCGGCCGAGGGCGAGAAGATCGTCACCCTCGACGGCGTCGAGCGGAAGCTGCACGCCGAGGACCTGGTGATCACCGACGACCGTGGCCCGGTCGGTCTCGCGGGCGTCATGGGCGGCGCCAACACCGAGATCGCCGACCACGAGGACGTGGAGAACGCCACCTCCGACGTGGTGATCGAGGCGGCCCACTTCGACGCCGTCGCCATCGCGCGCACCGCCCGCCGCCACAAGCTGTCCTCCGAGGCCTCCCGCCGCTTCGAGCGCGGGGTCGACCCGCAGGCTGCGGCCGCCGCCGCGCAGCGCACGGTCGACCTGCTGGTGCTGCTCGCCGGCGGCACCGCCGAGGCCGGCGTCACCGAGGTCACCGCGCCGTCCGCGCCGCACACCATCACCGTCGCGGCGAACCACCCCGACAAGGTCGCGGGTGTCGAGTACGGCCGGGAGACCGTCGTCCGCCGCCTCCAGGAGGTCGGCTGCGACGTCTACGGCCAGGACGAGCTGATCGTCACGGTGCCGTCCTGGCGGCCCGACCTCCTCGAACAGAACGACCTGGCCGAAGAGGTCATCCGCCTGGAGGGCTACGAGAACCTGCCCTCCACGCTGCCCAAGCCGACGTCCGGCCGAGGCCTGACCCACCGTCAGCGCCTGCACCGCCGGGTGGGCCGCGCGCTCGCCGGGGCCGGATATGTCGAGGCGCCGAACTACCCGTTCGTCAGCGAGCAGGTCTTCGACCAGCTGGGCCTGGCCGCCGACGACCCGGCCCGCCGTGCCGTCCGCCTGACCAACCCGCTCAACGACGAGGAGCCCGCGCTGCGCACCTCGCTGCTGCCGGGCCTCCTCGGTGCGCTGCGGCGCAACGACGGCCGGGGTGCGCACGACCTGGCGCTGTTCGAGACCGGCCTGGTCTTCCTCCCGCGTGAGGAGCAGGGCGTCGCCGGTCATCTGCCGGTCGACCGCCGCCCGACCGACGAGGAACTCGCCGCGCTGAACGCCGTGCTGCCCGAGCAGCCCCGGCATGTGGCCGTCGTCCTCAGCGGCGCCCGTGAGCAGGCCGGCTGGTGGGGCAAGGGCCGTCCGGCCGACTGGGCCGACGCGGTCGAGGCGGGGCGCGCGGTCGCGCGGGAGGCCGGCGCCGAGCTGATCGTGCGGTCCGGCCAGTACGGACCGTGGCACCCCGGCCGGTGCGCCGAGCTGGCGGTAGCCGCCGACGGAACCGAGCGGGTCGTGGGCCACGCCGGTGAGCTCCACCCGCGTGTGCTCAAGGCGCTGGGGCTGCCCGCGCGTACCTGCGCGATGGAGCTGGACCTGGACGCCCTGGAGCAGGCCGGCGACGGTACGCCGCAGGCGCCGAGCATCTCGACGTTCCCGGTGGCCACGCAGGATGTCGCCCTCGTGGTCGACAAGCCGGTACCGGCCGCGGAGGTCGAGGCCGCGCTGCGCGAGGGCGCGGGTGAACTGCTCGAAGGCATCCGGCTGTTCGACGTGTATGTCAACGACGAGCAGCTCGGCGACGGGAAGAAGTCGCTGGCGTACGCGCTGCGGTTCCGGGCGTCCGATCGCACGCTGACGGTGGACGAGGCGTCGGCTGCCCGGGATGCGGCGGTCGCCCTGGCGGGCGAGCGCACGGGAGCGGTGCTGCGGGGCTAGGCGCAACGGACACAGTCCCGAGCCCCTTCGGGGCGCTTGCCACCTGCATAAATGCGGGTGTCTGACGGACGGTCACTCATTCGGGTGAGATCCATCCGGGACATGGCCCTTTCGGGGCATGCCGTCGACAGAATCGGACCGGCCTCTCGGGGCCGGTCCGTCTGTTCTGTCAGGGCCTACATGGGGGCCATCGGCATGATCCGCATCAAGGCTGGGGTTCCCCGCGGGAGGCGGCCCCGGACAAGTTCTCGGCCCTCGCGCTGCGCGCTCGCCCTGGGGTTGCCCACGGTGTGGGGTGCCGTCGCCGTCTCGTACAAATTCGGATGCCCGCTGGCCGAGCAGAACGGGCTCGGCGCGCGGATCGTCACCAGCGCCGTGTTCTTCGCGGTCGGCACCGGGCTGATACTCCATGTCCGCCGGGCCCTGCTCCGGGAGCTACGGCAGGCCCGCAGGGTCGCCGGCGCCGCGCAGAGCGTGCTGCTGCGGCCACTGCCGCCCCGTCTCGCGGGGCTGAACGTCGCCGCCGCCCAGCTCTCCGCCGACCGGGGCGCGATCATCGGCGGCGACCTCTACGAGGCCGTCGCCACCGAGCACGGCGTACGGGTCGTGATGGGCGACGTACGCGGGCACGGACTGGCCGCCATCGGCACCGTCGCCGCCGTCCTCGGCAGCTTTCGCGAGGCCGCCCACGACGAGCCCGAACTGGCCCAGGTCCTCGGCCGGCTGGACCGCGCCCTCGCCAGACACCTGCGCGAACGCGCCCGCGCCGAACACCCCTCCAGCGGCCTGGACCCGGACAACCCGGTCGGCGAGGAGTTCGTCACCGTACTCCTGCTGGAGATCGCCGGGGACGGTGAACTACGCGCTCTCAACTGCGGCCATCCATGGCCGTACCTGATCAGCGGGACGAGGATCGGCCCGTTGTCGGGGGCGGAACCGCTGCCGCCTCTGGGGCCCTTCCCCCTGCCGCCGGACCTCGCCGCCACGCGCTGTGGTCACCTGCTCCCGGACGACTCCCTCGTCCTCTATACGGACGGCGCGGAGGACGCGAGAGACGCGCGGGGCCACTTCTTCTCCCTGCGGGGGGCCTTGGCGGAAGCGGTACGAGACCGCCCGGTCTCTCCGCAGAGCATCCTGAGGACGGTCTTCACCGCCCTGCTCCACCACACGAACGGCCGTCCCTCCGACGACATCGCACTCCTCGCACTGACCAACGACCGTGCACAGCAACGCGCCTTGCTCGGGGCGCGGGGAACCGTGCGACCGACCCCTGCGCACCCGCAGCCCTCAACGCACCGCTAGCCCCCGGACATCGGCCAAGCCAACGGCCAGGCCACCGCACTGTACGAGGGGGGAGCCGGCGGCCCGGCCGGCCTCTTGCGAGGCAGTTCAGTCAACCGGTCCGACACTCTCCGCGACAACGTGCGTACGCTGCGGATTCGCGCACTCCGTTCACACCCCGTGTGAACACCCACGCACTACGCTGACGGCACCAGGCCACTCGGGGGGCATTCATGCAGCCCAATTCTCTGCTCGACGCGATCCTGGACGAGGCGGGGATCTCGCACGCCGGTCTCGCCGCCCATGTCAACCAGGCGGGCCGGGCCCGTGGACTCTCGCTCCGTTACGAACACACCGCCGTGGCACGGTGGTTGAAGGGCTAGCGGCCGCGCGGCCAGGTGCCCGACCTGATCTGCGAGGTGCTCGCCGCCCGGCTGCACCGCACGGTCACCCTCGACGACATCGGCCTCGGCGTGCCCGGCGAGCCCGGCGTCCCGCACACCACCTCGCTCTCCGGGTTCGTCGAACGGGCCACGGCCCTGTGGCGGTCCGACGAACAGCAGCGCCCGCACATACTCGGCGCCCCCGCCGTCACCGGCACGCCCGCGGTGATGCCGGTGTGGGAGTGGGAGAACCCCCCTGAGGACGTGGACGTCTCGCGTGGCGGCCGGCACCGGGTCACCCCGGGTGACCTGGAGATGCTGCGTGCCGCCCGCGCCCACTACGAGCAGATGTACCGCAAGGCCGGCGGCATGGCGACCCGCAGCAGGGTCGTCGGTTTCCTCAACGCCGAGGCGGCTCCGCTGCTGCGAGGCAGCTACACGGATGCCACGGGGCGTCAACTGCACCGGGCGACCGGGGGATTGGTCGCCATCGTGGGGATCTGCGCCTACGACTCCGACGCCCACGGCCTCGCTCAGCGTTACTTCCATCAGGCCCTGCGCCTGGCGAAGGCGAGCGGCGACCGGGGACTCGGTGCTTATGTCATCGCGCTCCTTGTCAACCAGGCGCTGTTCATGCGGGAGTTCCGGCAGGCCGTCGCGTTCGCGGAGGCCGCGCTGCGCGCCGCCGGCAAGCACATCACCCCCGCGCTCGCCTCCGACCTCTACGCGATGCAGGCCAAGGCGTACGCCCACCTCGGCGACGGCACGAGCGCGCTGTCCTGCATCCGGCGGGCGGAGAGGGCCGCCGAACGCATCCGGCGCGGCTATGAACCCGACGAGACCGGCTATGTCCAACCCGGCCTGGTCAATGTGCAGGTGGCCGAGGCGCTGCTCAGTCTCGGCGAGCTGGCCGCCGCCCGGGAGCATGCCGCGGCCGCCGTCGACAACCCGGCCCACGACCGGGGACGGGTGCACCGGCTGGCCATGCTCAGCACCATCGAACTGCGCCAGGGAAACGCGGACAACGCGGTGGCCACGGCCGTGCAGATGGCCGAACAGGCCCGCGGAATGGAGTCCCAGCGACTGCGCGACAGACTCCGCGCGGTGCGCGAGCACCTGGTGCGCAGCGGTTCGGCCGGAACCGCCGAAGCCGCCGAGCTCATCGACAGCGCGCTGCGCGTACCGCTGTAGACCGCACCCGTATCGATCGAGGCGCACTGTAGGCCTGAGGAGTCCCTGCTGCGATATTGCCACTTAGTCGGCGGAAGGTGGCAGAACCGTGCAGTGGACGAAACTGAACGAACAAACTGTGTATGAAAACCGCTGGTTCAGCGTCAATCTCGCAGATGTCGAGCTGCCGGACGGCCGGCATCTCGACCACTTCCTGATACGGCTGCGGCCCGTGGCCGTGGCGACGGTGGTCAACGAGGCCAATGAGGTCCTCCTCCTGTGGCGCCACCGCTTCATCACCGACAGCTGGGGGTGGGAACTCCCGGCCGGTGTGGTCGAGGACGGTGAGGACATCGCCGTCGCGGCCGCCAGGGAACTGGAGGAGGAGTCCGGCTGGCGGCCGGGAACCCTGCACCACCTCATGACCGTGGAGCCGTCCAACGGCCTCACCGACGCCCGGCACCACATCTACTGGTCCGACGAGGGCGAGTACGTCGGACACCCCGTGGACGACTTCGAATCGGACCGCCGGGAGTGGGTCCCTCTCAAGCTCGTCCCGGACATGATCGCCCGCGGGGAGGTCCCGGCCGCCAACATGGCGGCCGCGTTACTCCTGCTGCACCACCTCAGGCTGGCCGACGACTAGGCGAGTGAGGACTGGCCGACTAGCGGGCCAGCGCCTGCCAGACGGTGACGACGAGGGCGCCCAGTGCGATGAGCGCGGCGATCGAGGGCAGAGGCCAGCGGGCGTTCTCCAGCGAGGCGAGGCGGGCGTTCACGTCGTCCAGTTCCTTGGCCGTCTCCTTGGTGCGGTGACTGAGCAGGTTGAGCCCTCCCTCGACCCGGGCATAGGCCACATCGAGGCGACGACGTAACTCTGCGAGTTCTCCTTGGACCACGGGATGCTCTTGTTCGGTGGCCACGGGTCCACTCCTTTGCGTAGTCGAAGATGTCGTTCCGCATCCCTTTGCATGCGCATGAAGAGTGAACTCGCCTGGTGAGCGCGTGGGGAGAGTGTGCGAAGGGCATATGCGTGCCCGGAGCGCACACGGTGTGTGAAACACACGGGCCCGGCACCGTTGGCGGTGCCGGGCCCGTGGAGCATCGCTCCCTGTAGTCAGCGGGGTGTGCTCAGCCGTAGGTGTAGAAGCCCGACCCGGTCTTCCGGCCCAGCCGGCCCGCCTCGACCATGCGCTGGAGCAGCGGCGGAGCGGCGTACAGCGGTTCCTTGTACTCGGCGTACATCGAGTTGGCGATGGAGACGATGGTGTCCAGACCGATCAGGTCGGACAGCTTCAGCGGGCCCATCGGGTGGGCGCAGCCCAGCTCCATGCCGTTGTCGATGTCCTCGCGGCTCGCGATGCCGGACTCGAACATCCGGATGGACGAGAGCAGATACGGCACCAGCAGCGCGTTGACCACGAACCCGGACCGGTCCTGGGCGCGGATCGCGTGCTTGCCGAGCACCTTCTCGGCGAAGACCTGGGCGCGGCTGAGGGTGCCCTCGGAGGTGGTGAGCGCCGGGATCAGCTCGACCAGCTTCTGCACCGGGGCCGGGTTGAAGAAGTGGATGCCGATCACATGGTCGGGACGGGAGGTCGCGACCGCCAGCTTCACCAGCGGGATCGAGGAGGTGTTGGAGGCCAGGATCGCGTCCGGGCGGGTCACCACCTGGTCGAGCACCTGGAAGATCTCCGTCTTCACCTGCTCGTTCTCGACGACGGCCTCGATCACCAGATCACGGTCGGCGAACTCGCCGAGGTCCGTGGTGAAGCTCAGCTGCGCCAGGGTGGCGTCCCGCTCCTCCTCGCTGATCTTGCCGCGCTCGGCCGCCTTGGCCAGGGAGTTGAGCAGCCGGGTACGGCCGATCTCCAGGGCCTCGCCGGTGGTCTCGGCGACCTTCACGTCCAGACCGGAGCGGGCGCACACCTCGGCGATGCCTGCTCCCATCTGGCCGCAGCCCACGACTCCGACCTTCTCGATGTCGGTCACATCGTCCCCTTCGCTGATCTACGGCCGGCCGGCAGGACCTCCGGATCCGGTGCCTGCTCCGTTCGTGCACGTTACCCGTAAGTATCGATGATCGATCGTGTGGGTGGGTGCATCCTGTGGCGCGGAGGCGATCCGTGACCACGCGGATCCGGAGAGTTAGAGGGTCTCAGGATGGCAGGAGTGTCTCGCAGGGTGTTTGCGGCGGCGGCGCTGTCGACGCTGGCGTCGGCGGCACCGGGGGCGACGGCCGCGGCCCGGCCCCGGCGCGCGGCCACCGAGATGCGAGGCATGTGGCTGGCGACCGTCTCCAACCGTGACTGGCCCTCGCGCAGCGGGCTGTCGGCCTCGGCCCAGCGCAAGGAGCTGACCGCCCTCCTCGACAAGGCGGTGGACTACCGGCTCAACACGGTGATGTTGCAGGTGCGGCCCACCGCCGACGCGTTCTGGCCCTCGCCCCACGAGCCCTGGTCCCAGTACCTCACCGGCACCCAGGGCAAGAACCCCGGCTGGGACCCGCTCGGCGTGGCCGTCGCGGAGGCGCACGCCAGGCGCCTGCAACTGCACGCCTGGTTCAACCCGTACCGGATCGCCAACAACACCGACCCGGGCAAGCTGGTCGCCTCGCACCCCGCCCGCAAGCACCCGGACTGGGTGGTGCCGTACGGCGGCAAGCTCTACTACAACCCCGGCATCCCGGCGGTCCGTGCCTTCGTGGAGCAGGCGATCCTGGACGCGGTCGCCAAGTACCCCGTGGACGCGGTCCACTTCGACGACTACTTCTACCCCTACCCGGTGGCCGGCCAGACCTTCGACGACGACGACGCCTACGACACCTACGGCGGCGACTTCTCCTCCCGGGCGGCCTGGCGCCGGGACAACATCGACAAGCTGGTGACCGAGACCGCCGCCGGGATCAGGAAACTCCGGCCCGGCACCCGGTTCGGAATCAGCCCGTTCGCCGTGTGGCGCAACGCCACCACCGACTCCCGGGGCTCGGACACCGAGGCGGGGGTGGAGACGTACGACGACCTGTACGCGGACACCCGGAAATGGGTGCAGAAGAACTGGATCGACTACGTCGTACCGCAGGCGTACTGGCAGATCGGCAACGCGGCCGCCGACTACGCCAAGGTCGTCGAGTGGTGGGCGGGCGTGGCCAAGGGGTCCGGGACCCGGCTCTACATCGGTGAGGCGCTGTACCAGGCGGGGGCCGCCGGCGCGCCCACCGCCTGGCAGGACCCGGCCGAGCTGTCCCGGCATCTGACCCTGGCCGACCAGTATGCGCAGGTCGGTGGGCATGTGTACTTCGCGGCCCAGGACGTGGCCGCCGATCCGATCGGGGCGCTGTCACGGGTGGTCGCCGACCACTACCAGCAGCCGGCCCTCCCGCCGGCCTGACCGGAGAGCGGCGGGCGCCCCCGTTGCGTATGCCCGTCGCCGCGGCCTACTGACGCTGTTGGGTCTCCCGGTGCTTGACCTGGCAGTCGGGGCCGGGGGACATGATGGCCTCGTGGCCGTCCTCGAAGCGGACCCGGTAGGGCGGGTTGCCCTCGGGGCCCAGCACCTGGACGATTTCCGAGACATGGTCGTGCTGTCCGACCACCCTGCCGTGCTGGACAAGCTGGTCGCCCTTGGATGCATGCATCTCCAGGGCCTCCTCACGATCGCGATCGTTGGGTGACGGCGATGCACACGAGCACTGCGGCGGCCGTGAGTGGAGCGGCCGCGGTGAGGTGCTCGCCGAGCAGCAGTACCGACCACACCAGTGTGAGCAGGGGCTGGGCCAACTGCAACTGGCTGGCCTTCGGAATGCCGACGGCCGCCATGCCCCGGTACCAGACCACCAGACCGAGGAACTGCGAGCCCACCGCCACCCACAGCACGCCGGCCACGCCGTGCGCGTTCCAGACGACCGGCTCGTACGACAGCGCGACCACCGCGGCCGGCACGGTCAGCGGCAGGCAGCACACCAGCGCCCAGCCGATGACCTGCCAGCCCGGCATGATCCGGGCCAGCCGGCCGCCCTCGGTGTAGCCGGCCGCGCACACCACCAGCGCCGCGAAGAGATAGCCGTCGGCGGTCGTGAGCGCCCCGCCGCTCTGGGCGATCGTGAACGCCAGCACGGCCGCCGCGCCCGCGAGGGCCGCCGCCCAGAAGGTGCGGGAGGGACGTACGCCTGTGCGCAGGGCCGAGAAGAGGGCGGTGGTCAGCGGGAGCAGGCCCACCACGACGGCCGCGTGCGAGGTGGTGGAGGTCTCCAGGGCGAGCGTGGTCAGCATCGGGAAGCCGAGCACCACGCCGGCCGCGACGACGGCCAGCCCCGCCCAGTGCCGGCGCTCGGGCAGTCGTATCCGAAGGAACAGCAGACAGCCGCCCGCCATGGCCGCCGCGAGCACACTGCGCACCGCCACCAGCGCCCAGGGCCCGAACCCCTCAAGGCCCCAGGCGGTGGCCGGGAAGGTGAGGGAGAAGGCGACGACACCGAGTGCGGCCTGCAGGGTGCCGGCCCGGTGGGAGGCGGGGGCGGCCGGGGGAGTGCCGACCGCTATCGAACTGGCTGTGGTAGCGCTACTCTCTACTCTCATGCAGGAGCGTAGCAGTGTCCTTGAACTGGCGGAACATCTGCGGCGGGATCTCGACCGCTACTCGCCGGGTGGAAAGCTGCCGTCGAGCCGGGCGCTGGTGGAGCGGTTCCGGGTGAGCCCGGTGACGGTCTCGCGGGCCCTGGCCCAGCTGGTCGCGGAGGGTCTGGTCGTCACCCGGCCCGGTGCCGGTGCCTTCAGGGCCCGGCCGCGCACCACGGCCGAGCCCACCGGGGACACCTCCTGGCAGGAGGTGGCGCTCAGCGCCGACGGCGCCCTCGACGTGGTCCCGCGCACGGTCGACGCGTCCGGGGTCACCGTCTGCCTGGCCGTCCCGCCGCCCGGTGTGCTGGAACTCAGCGGCGGCTACCTGCACGCCTCCCTGGAACCGGAGCGCGCGATGGCGGCGGCACTGGCGAGGGCCGGCCGCCGGCCCGGCGCGTGGGGACGACCGCCCCTCGACGGGCTGCCGGAGCTGCGCGAGTGGTTCGCCCGGGACATCGGCGGCACGGTCACCGCCGCCGAGGTGCTGATCGCGAACGGCGGCCAGTCCGCGCTGGCCACCGCCCTGCGCGCGCTCGCCCCGCCCGGCGCCCCGGTCCTCGTCGAGTCCCCCACCTACCCCGGCATGCTCGCCATCGCACGCGCCGCGGGACTGCGCCCGGTCCCGGTCCCGGTCGACCCCGAAGGGGTGCGCCCCGCCCTCCTCGCCGACGCGTTCCGCGCCACCGGCGCCCGGGTCTTCGTCTGCCAGCCCCTCTTCCAGAACCCGACCGGGGCCGTCCTCGCCCCCGACCGCCGCGCCGAGGTGGTGCGGATCGCCCGGGAGGCCGGCGCGTTCGTCATAGAGGACGACTACGTACGACGGCTGGTCCACGCCGACGCGGGCCCGCTGCCCCGCCCGCTCGCCGCCGACGACCCCGACGGGGTCGTGGTGCACGTCGGCTCGCTGACGAAGGCCACCTCGCCGAGCTTCCGGGTGGCCGCACTGGCCGCCCGCGGTCCGGTCCTCGAACGCCTGCGCGCCATCCAGATCGTCGACACCTTCTTCGTCCCCCGCCCCCTCCAGGAGGCCGCGCTCGAACTCGTCGGCTCCCCGGCCTGGCCCCGCCATCTGCGCGCCCTGTCGGCCGAGTTGAAGAGCCGCCGTGACACCCTCACCGGCGCCCTCGCCCACCACCTCCCCGAACTCGCCCTCCCGCACATCCCCTCCGGCGGCTACCACCTCTGGCTCCGCCTCCCCGAAGGCGTCGACGACACGACCCTGACCGCCGCGGCCCTCCGCGCGGGCGTCGCCGTCACCCCCGGCCGCCCCTACTTCAGCGCCGAACCGACGGCCGCCCACATCCGCCTGAGTTTCGCGGCGGTCGCCGGGACGGGGGAGATCCTGGAGGGCGTACGACGGCTGCGGACGGCCTGTGACGAGGTGCTGCGGCCCGGAACCTGAGAGCCCCGTCCGAAGGACCCTGAAATCCGATCGACGCGGTGCGGCCGACCGGCGAGGATCCCCCCATGAGCGACGCACCCGGCCTCCCCGAGGGCTATGAGTTCTCCGCCGACACCGACCGTGTGGACGCCGAACGCGTCCACCGCTGGCTGTCCACCGACGCCTACTGGGCGACCGGCCGCCCGCTGGAGCAGCACCGGCGGGCGATGGCGGGCTCCCTCAACTTCGGGGTGTACGACACCGTCACCGGGGAGCAGGTCGCGTACGCGCGCGTGGTGACCGACCAGGCACTGTTCGCCTGGCTCGCCGATGTGTACGTCAACCCGGCTGTGCGCGGCAAGGGCCTCGGCACGGCGATGGTCGGGGCGATCCGCGAGCACCTGCGGCCGTCCGGAGTGCGGCGCGTCCTGCTCGCCACCCATGACGCCCACGGGGTCTACGAGAAGCTCGGATTTGCGCCGCTCGAACACCCGGACCAGTGGATGGTCCTCTACTACGAGGCGCCGAAGTGACATTCCGGTTGACTTGTCGGACACCTCCTGACCATTGGGTAACGTTTCCCCCACCTCGCGCAAGTCACCCACCAAGAGCCCTTGACCTGCGCACTTGAGCGTCACACCATCGCCGCATGTCACTTCGGGTCACGTTCGTGGCGGCCGCGCGCAGCTCACCGCTGCTCGCGGAGCGCTTCGAGGACGCCCGCCCCCTGGACCAGGCGGGCTGGGACGAGGTGCAGCGCGTCGCCGCCGACCTGCTACCGCTCGCGGCGGCCGAGCTGCGCTACTGTTCGCCGACCCCGCGCAGCCGCGCGACCGGCGAGGGTCTGGGCTACGCCCCGCTGGTCCAGCTCGCCCTGCGCGACTGCGACATGGGCCGCTGGCGAGGGCTGACGCTGGGCGAGGCGATGGCCAGGGAGCCCGACCAGGTGGACGCCTGGCTCGGCGACCCGCGCGCCACCCCGCACGGCGGTGAGTCGTTGCTGTCGTTCATCTCCAGGGTCGGCGGCTGGCTCGACACCCGCCCGGTGGACGACGGCGGCCGAATCGTCGCCGTCGCCGAGCCCTCGGTGATCCGCGCCGCGCTCGTCTACGCCCTCAAGGCGCCCCCGTCGACCTACTGGAACATCGACGTACGCCCCCTGTCGACGACCACGGTGACGGGCCGCGCCGGACGCTGGAACCTACGGTTCGACGTGTCGCCGACCCAGGCCTCGCGCACCTGAACGCTCCGCTGGAGGTGCCGCACGGCGGCATGGGCGGTCCGCGGAGTCGTCGTGGTCGGTTCGTGGTCACGGGTTGGTGGGCCGAGGTCCGCTGGTCCGGTCTCAGGGCTCGCGTACTTGAGCGCTCCGCTGGAGGTGCCGCACGGCGGCATGGGCGGTCCGCGGAGTCGTCGTGGTCGGTTCGTGGTCACGGGTTGGTGGGCCGAGGTCCGCTGGTC
>NZ_JBEOTA010000005.1:0-82945 GCF_040303265.1 Streptomyces sp. NPDC096040 | reverse complement strand
CCGGTCTCAGGGCTCGCGTACTTGAGCGCTCCGCTGGAGGTGCCGCACGGCGGCGTCGGCGGTCCGCGGAGCTGCCATGGCCGGTTCGTGGTCACGGGTTGGTGGGCCGAGGTCCGCTGGTCCGGTCTCAGGTCTCGCGCACGTAGTCGGTGGTCAGGACCAGGTCCTTCGCCGGGCCGCCGACCCGCCACACCGTCCGCCAGTGGTCGGCGTCCCGGACGGTGAACTCGCCCCGGTAGAGGTCGGCCGCGCACGGGTGGTCGGCCACATATCGTCCCGACGTCAGGTCCAGGTCGTGGAAGGGCCGCCCGTCGGCGAACCGCACGTCCGCCGTGCCCGGCCGCGGCCCCGGCAGGAACCGCAGCGTCCGCTCGGCGGGCCGCGCCACCCCCTGCCAGGTGAACGTCCCCGACTCCTCGTGCAGCAGGCCGCCCCCGGCCAGCGTCCGGAACACCGTGGCCCCCTCGAACCACCCTTCGTCCCCGCTCGCCAGATCCCGCACGCCCCGCTCGACCCGCCACCGCCCGAGCAGGTGCGCGAGCACATCGGCCACCGGCCAGAAATCACCCACGGTCATGCCTTCGGTCATGTCTTCTTCGGACGGGGGGAGCCGGTCGGTGCCTTGCGCTCGGCCTGCTGCCGGATCTCGTGGTGCGAGGCGTGGCCGGTCGCCCGGAACGCCTCCTCGTACGCGGCGAGCGCCCCACTCAGCCCGCCACCCGCCGAGCCCCGCCGCCGGATGTACCGCGCGAGCCAGGCGAGAGCCGCGAGGACGGCGGCGAACCCGGCGAGCACGATCAGGTACGGCAGCGGCGTCTGCATGCGCCGACTTTACGCCCGCCACGGCACCCGTCCCGGAGCCGGCCGACGTCCGCCCCATTGACGCAGAACAACGACCGCTACGACTCCTACGACAGAAGCGGGCCCAAGGTCTTCCTCGGCGAGTACGCCTCCGGCGGCAACGCCTTCAAGAACGGTCTCGCCGAGGCGGCCTACATGACCGGCCTCGAACGCAACGCGGACGTCGTCAAACTGGCCTCCTACGCCCCGCTGTTCGCCAACGAGGACTACGTCCAGTGGAGCCCGGACATGGTGTGGTTCAACAACCACGCCTCCTGGGGCTCGGCGAACTACGAGGTCCAGAAGCTGTTCCTGAACAACGTCGGCGACCGGGTCGTCCCCTCCGCGGCCACCGGCACCCCCTCCCTCGTCGCCCCGATCACCGGCGCCGTCGGCCTGGAACACCAGTGCCGCGTACGACGACGTCAAGGTGACGGACGCCGACGGGAACACACTGCTCAGCGACGACTTCTCCGGTGACGCGTCACAGTGGACCCACACAGGCAGCGGCAGCTGGACCGTCCAGGGCGGGCAGTACGTCGAGACCTCGGACACCGCCGAGAACACCATGGTCTCCGCCGGTGACACCGCCTGGCACGACTACGACCTGCACGTGAAGGCCACCAGGAAGTCCGGCAAGGAGGGCTTCCTCGTCGCCTTCGGCGTCAAGGACACCGGCACCTACTACTGGTGGAACATCGGCGGCTGGAACAACACCCAGACCGCGGTCGAGCAGGCCGTGGACGGCGGCAAGTCGACGCTGATCGCCAAGGCGGGCTCGGTGGAGACCGGCCGGACCTACGACGTCGGCATCAAGGTCCGGGGAGGCAGGTCACCCTCTCCCTCGACGGGCAGGAGTGGGGCAGCTTCACCGACGACAAGCCGGCCGAGCCGTTCCGGCAGGTCGTCACCGAGGACAGCAAGACCGGCGACCTGATCGTCAAGGTCGTCAACGCCCAGTCCTCGCCGGCCCGTACGGCCGTCGACCTCGGTGGCGCCAAGGTGTCCAGGAAGGCCGAGGTGACCACGCTCGCGGCCGCGCCGGACGCGGTGAACACCGAGACGTCCACCGCGGTCGCCCCGGTCACGTCCACCTTCACCGGAGTCGCCGACAGGTTCATGTACACCTTCCCGGCGAACTCCGTCACCTTCCTGCGGATCAGGCAGAAGTAGCCTCCTGCGTGGGCTGGTGCCCGACCGGCAGCAGCCCACGCTCGGCGAAGACCTTCTTGGCGACCACGGTGGCGTTGAGCGCCTTGGGGAAACCGCAGTACCCGGCGGAGTGCAGCAAAGCCTCGACGATCTCCTGGGGCGTGAGTCCCGCGTTGAGGGAGAAGTTGATGTGCACCTCCAGCTGGGGCTCGCAGCCGCCGAGCGCGGTGAGCATCCCCAGGGTCACCAGCTGCCGGTCACGCGGCACCAGCTCGGGCCGGGAGTAGATCTCCCCGAAGCCCCAGGCGACGACCTGGTGGCCCAGCTCGGGGCTGATGTCGGCCAGCGACTCCAGGACCCGCTCCCCGAGCCCGCCGTCGACCTGGCTCATGACCTCCAGCCCACGGGCGAAACGCTCGTCACGGGTGGTGCTCTCGCTCATCTCGGCTCCTGTGTCCATGGCGAGAACGCTAGGAGCTGGAGTGCGCTCCAGGTCAAGCCGCGGCTCGCGTGGCGCCACTGGTCAGGACATTCTGACCGGGTTCGCAACGGCGAGTTAACCTGCGGCTCATATCCTGGAAATCTGCTGTTTCCGTCGAAGTAATGAATTACTTCTACACGCGTACACACATTCGGAATTCGACTTATTACTTCACAGGCGAGGCACAACCATCAGGAACCTGTACCCGTCTAAGTCGGCGAAACACCGACCAGCGGGGAGTAACAACCCCCGTTTTTCTCTGGGGGCCGCACAGCATGAATCGCACGACCCTGACCGGGCACGAACAGGGGGTGAAACCGGCGGGGAGCGAAGAGCGGAAGACCGGACCCGCGCGACGGCTGAACGCCGATCCGCGCCGGGCGGCCGCCCTGCTCGCGGCGCTCCTCACCACCGTCGCGTTCTGTGCGGCCGACGTGGTGGCCCGCAGCTACCCCTTCGGCTCCCACACCCGCAGCGTCAACGACCTCGGCAACCAGTACGTGCCCTTCCACGCCCACCTGTGGGACCTGCTGCACGGCAGGGCCGACGGCGGGATCGTCTTCAACTGGCAGTCCGGCTACGGCTCCAGCTTCCTGCCGGACATCGGCACCTATGTCAGCAGCCCGTTCGCCCTGCTGGTCGGGGTGTTCCCGCGTGACGAGATCGACCTCGCGGTGTATGTGATCACCGTGCTGAAGACGGCGACCGCCGGAGCCGCCATGGCCTGGCTGCTGCTCAGCCTGCGCCGCGGCCGCTGGTGGGCGGCCGGGATCCTGGGTGCCTCCTACGCCCTGTGCGGCTGGAGCCTGGCCCTCGCCTCGTTCAACCCGATGTGGCTCGACGGGCTGATCGCGCTGCCGCTGCTCTGCCTGGTCGGCGAGTGGGCCATGGCCGGCCGGCGCCCGCTGCTCAGCGTGCTGATCGTGGCGGTCGCCTGGACCGCCAACTTCTACACCGCCTACATGGCCACCCTCGGCGCCGCCCTCGTGCTGCTGCTCCGGCTGGTGCTCGCCGAGCTGCCGTGGCGGCGCGCACTGGCCGTGGCCGGCCGGGCCGCGGTCGTCGTCGGGCTCGGGATCGGCCTGGCCGCGCCGCTGGTGATCGTCGTCTACTCCGGCACCAAGCACGCCTACCCGGGCCGCGAGGGCCACTTCGCCCCGGTCGGCGCCGACGACCTGTTCGCCCGGCTGCTGCCGACCACCTACAGCTACAGCTCGCCGGCCCTCTACGTCGGCATCACCGCGCTGGTGCTCGCCCTGGCCCTGCCCTTCCACCGCAAGGTCCCGGCCCGGGTACGGGCGGGCTGGACGGTGCTGGTGCTCGCCGTGGGTCTGTCGTTGCAGTGGGCGCCGACCAGCCTGGCCTGGCACGCCTTCGCCGCCCCGAACGGCAGCTCCTACCGGCAGGCCTTCGTGTTCTGCGCCCTGCTGGTGATAGCGGCTTGGCATGCCCTTGCCTACGGGCTGCCGGACCGGCGCGCCCTGGGCGCCGCCACCGTGCTCCTGGTCCTGATCGCCGCCGTCGCCGGCCGCAGCACCCTGACCCAGAAGCATTCCCACCACACCTGGCCGGTGGTGCTGCTCGCGGTCGCGGGCGCCCTCGGCGGGCTCGCGCTCCTGAGTCGCGGGGACGGCAGGCCCGCGCTTGCCGGAGTCGCCGCCGTACTGCTGATCGGCGCCCAGTTCGGCGAGGCCGCCGCCACCTCTGCCGTGGCCGACCATATGCGTCTCAACCAGATGGACGACTACGCACCCTGGGGAGACCGCCAGCAGCGGGAGGCGGACGCCGTCGCCCAGGCCGACGCCTGGCCGAAGTACCGCACCGAACCCGGCCGCAACCAGACCGTAGCCAACGACCCGATGATGGTCGGCGGCCAGGGCTCCCAGTACTACAGCAGCCTCACCTCCGACGTCCTCAGCCGCACCCTCACCGCGCTCGGCGACGGCTGGACCTCGCGCGGCCGCAGCCTGCAGAGCCTCGACAACCCGGTCACCGACGCGGTCTTCTCGGTGGGCGCCCGGGTGCACAACCCGCCGGACCCGCACCAGAAGTGGCTGCCCCAGGGCGGCGGCCCGGTGACCGTCACCCGCGAGGACGTCCCGCCGCTGGTGACCGTGCGGCCCGCCGCCTCGCGCACCACCCCGGCCGCCTTCGGCCCCTCGCCGTACCGCAACCAGGAACTGCTGCTCGGCACCCGCGTCTACACCCTGCCCCGCACCACCCTCAGTGGTGAGCGGAAGGGCGACGAGGTGCGGGGGCTGCTGGTCGACGGAGCGCAGACGCTCACCGCGCGGTGCCGGGCCGGAAGCGAGGCGTTCCTGTGGGCGCCGCAGTACTCCGGTACGGCACAACTCGCCGGCGGCGGCGAGCAGCAGCTCTACCGGTCCGACGCCGAGGGCACGAAGATCGCCGCGATGCAGCCGCTCGGCACGGTACGCGCCTCGGGGCAGGTACGAATCGACCTGTTGCCCAACCGGCTGAGCCGCGTCCCGGCGCAGGGCGCCGTCGGCTGCCTCGACACCGCGAAACTGCGCAGTGCCGTACAGCAGTTGAAGTCCACGGGCGCGACCGAGGTGACCGTCTCCGACGGCACCCTGCACGCCCGGCTTCCCGCCGGCAGCAGGGGAACCGCCGTCGTGGCCGCCCCACGGATCGCCGGCTGGCGCTGCTCCGCCGGGGGCGACGAGGTCGCGGCGAGCGAGTTCCACGGCCTGATCGCCGTCCCGCTGCACGGCTCCGCCACCAGCCTCACCTGCACCTTCCACCCACCCGGGCTGCGCCTGGGTACCGCCGTCGGCGGCGCCTCGCTGCTGACCCTGATCCTGCTCGGCACCCTCTCGGCCGTACGCCGCAGAACCGCCATCCGATCCGGCGAGCGCACGACCACCGCTCACTGACCCGTCCCCAGGGGGAGAAACCCATGCTGATATCGATCGTCGCGCCCTGCTACAACGAGGAAGACGTCATCGAGCGCTTCCACGAGCAGGTCCAGAAGATCGCCAACGAGCTCCTGCCGCTCGGTCACGACATGGAGTTCGTGTACGTCGACGACGGCAGCCGCGACAAGACGCTGACCCTCCTCAGCCAGCTCGCCGACGGCGACTCGCGCGTCCGGTATGTCTCCTTCAGTCGCAACTTCGGCAAGGAGGCCGCCCTGCTCGCCGGTCTGAAGCACGCCACCGGCGACTCCGTGATCGTCATGGACGCCGACCTCCAGCACCCGCCGTCGCTCATCAAGCGGATGGTCGAACTGCGCGGCGAGGGCTACGACCAGGTCATCGCCAAGCGCACCCGGCAGGGCGACCGCTTCACCCGCACCCTCACCGCCCGCCTCTACTACCGGCTCATCAACGGGCTCGTCGACGTCGAACTCGTCGACGGCGTGGGCGACTTCCGGCTGATGTCGCGCCGGGTGGTGGACGCCGTCGTGGACCTCACCGAGTACAACCGGTTCTCCAAGGGCCTGTTCGCCTGGGTCGGCTTCCCCAGCACCACCTTCGAGTACGAGAACGCGGTACGCGAACACGGCTCCAGCTCCTGGTCGTTCCGCAGCCTGCTCAACTACGGCCTCGACGGGCTGCTCTCCTTCAACAACCGCCCGCTGCGCGCCGCGCTCTACCTCGGCATGACCCTGCTGGCCCTGGCCGGTGTGTACACGGCGTGGATCGTCGGCGGAGCGATGATCCACGGCGTCCAGACGCCGGGCTATGTCACCATCATCACAGCCGTCACCGCCCTGGCCGGCGTGCAGATGATCATGCTCGGGGTCATCGGTGAGTACACCGGCCGGATCTACTACGAGGTCAAGGGGCGCCCGCACTTCCTGGTGAAGGCGACGAACGTGGACCGAACGGAAGACCGCACCCGCGGCACGACGAAGGACCTCATCCCCTGATGCCGAACGCCTTGACCACCGGACCCACCCGCCCGATATCCGGGCAGATCATCACCTTCGCGGTGATCGGGGTCATCAACACGGCGACGTACTACGGTCTCTACCTGCTGTTCCTGATGTATTTGCCGTATCTCGCCGCTCATATTCTCGCTTTCCTGCTGAGCATGATCGGTTCGTTCTTTCTCAATGCGAAGTTCACCTACCGAATACGTCCCACCTGGCGGAAATTCCTGCTGTTCCCGCTGACCAACGCGACGAATTTCGTGATCACCACGGTGGGGGTCTATGTGATCGTCGACGTACTGCACGCCGGCAGCCGGTTCGCTCCGCTGCTGGCGTCGGCCGCGGCGATTCCGGTGACTTTCGTGGTGTCGCGCTGGGTCATGCTGCCGAAGGTGGAGGCCGCATAGGTTGCATACGGCGTTGCATAAACGTGCAGCGAACCGTATAGTCATGCCATCTGGAGGAGGATGGACATGGCGGTACGTGCGGCGGTTGCCGGAGCGAGCGGATACGCGGGCGGAGAGGTCCTGCGGCTGCTCCTCGCGCACCCCGAGGTCGAGATCGGTGCCCTGACCGGCAACTCCAACGCGGGGCAGCGCCTGGGCGCGCTCCAGCCACATCTGCTGCCGCTGGCCGACCGTGTGCTGGCGGAGACGACCGCCGACGCCCTCGCCGGGCACGATGTCGTCTTCCTCGCCCTGCCCCACGGCCAGTCCGCCGCCGTCGCCGAGCGGCTCGGCCCGGACGTCCTCGTCGTCGACATGGGCGCCGACTTCCGTCTCGAGGACCCGGCCGACTGGGAGCGCTACTACGGCTCCCCGCACGCCGGCACCTGGCCCTACGGCCTCCCCGAACTGCCGGGTGCCCGCGCCTCGCTGGAGGGGTCCAAGCGCATCGCGGTACCCGGTTGCTACCCCACCGCCGTCTCCCTCGCCCTGTACCCGGCCTACGCGGCCCAGATCGCCGAGCCCGAGGCGGTGATCGTCGCCGCGTCCGGCACCTCCGGCGCGGGCAAGGCGGCCAAGCCGCACCTGCTGGGCAGCGAGGTCATGGGGTCCATGTCGCCGTACGGCGTCGGCGGCGGCCACCGGCACACCCCCGAGATGATCCAGAACCTCAGCGCGGTGGCGGGGGAGCGGATCGCCGTCTCCTTCACACCGACGCTCGCGCCGATGCCCCGGGGCATCCTCGCCACGTGCAGCGCCGCGGCGAAGAGCGGGGTGAACGCCGAGTCCGTCCGGGGCGCCTACGAGAAGGCCTACGCCGACGAGCCCTTCGTCCACCTGCTCCCCGAGGGCCAGTGGCCCGCCACGGCGTCCGTCTACGGTTCCAACGCCGTTCAGGTGCAGGTCGCATACGACGAGGCGGTGGGCCGCATCATCGCGATCAGCGCCATCGACAACCTGACCAAGGGCACCGCGGGCGGTGCCGTCCAGAGCATGAACCTCGCCCTGGGTCTCGCCGAGACCACCGGGCTGACCACGATCGGAGTTGCGCCGTGAGCGTGACGGCAGCGAAGGGATTCACGGCCGCGGGCATCGCGGCCGGGATCAAGGAGAACGGCAACCCCGACCTGGCCCTCGTGGTCAACAACGGGCCCCGCCGTGCCGCCGCGGGCGTCTTCACCTCCAACCGCGTGAAGGCCGCGCCGGTCCTGTGGTCCGAGCAGGTACTCAAGAGCGGCCAGGTCTCGGCCGTCGTCCTCAACTCCGGCGGCGCCAACGCCTGCACCGGCCCCAAGGGCTTCCAGGACACCCACGCGACGGCGGAGAAGGCCGCCGAGGTGCTCGGGCGCGGTGCCATCGAGGTCGCCGTCTGCTCGACCGGTCTGATCGGCGTCCTGCTCCCCATGGACAAGCTGCTCCCAGGCGTCGACACCGCCGCCGCCCAGCTGTCCGAGCACGGCGGCGAGAAGGCCGCGATCGCCATCAAGACCACCGACACCGTGCACAAGACGTCCGTGGTGACGAAGGACGGCTGGACCGTCGGCGGCATGGCCAAGGGCGCCGGCATGCTCGCGCCCGGCCTCGCCACCATGCTGGTCGTGCTCACCACGGACGCGGTCGCCGAGAGCGAGATCCTGGACAAGGCGCTCCGGGCCGCCACCCGTACCACCTTCGACCGCGTCGACTCCGACGGCTGCATGTCCACCAACGACACCGTGCTGCTGCTCGCCTCCGGATCCTCCGGGGTCACCCCCGGGTACGAGGAGTTCGCCGAGGCCGTACGGGCCGTCTGCGACGACCTCGGCCAGCAGCTGATCCGGGACGCCGAGGGCGCCAGCAAGGACATCAGGGTCGAGGTGGTCAACGCGGCCAGCGAGGACGACGCCGTCGAGGTGGGCCGTTCCATCGCCCGCAACAACCTCCTCAAGTGCGCCATCCACGGCGAGGACCCCAACTGGGGCCGCGTGCTCTCCGCGATCGGCACCACCAGGGCCGCCTTCGAGCCCGACCGGCTCAACGTCGCCATCAACGGCGTCTGGGTGTGCAAGAACGGCGGAGTCGGCGAGGACCGCGAGAAGGTCGACATGCGCTACCGCGAGGTGCACATCGTCGCCGACCTCGCCGCGGGCGAGGAGACCGCCACCATCTGGACCAACGATCTGACCGCCGACTACGTCCACGAGAACAGCGCCTATTCGTCATGAGCACTACGCGTAAGCACACCGCGCTGCCCAAGGCCCAGATCCTCATCGAGGCCCTGCCGTGGCTGACCCGGCACAACGGCAAGACCGTCGTCATCAAGTTCGGCGGCAACGCCATGATCGACGAGGACCTGAAGGCCGCGTTCGCCCAGGACGTCGTCTTCCTGCACCACGCCGGCCTCAAGCCGGTCGTCGTGCACGGCGGCGGCCCGCAGATCAGCGCCGCCCTCGACCGGCACGGCATCGTCAGCGAGTTCAAGGCGGGGCTCCGGGTCACCACCGAGGACGCCATGGACGTCGTACGGATGGTGCTGGCCGGACAGGTGCAGCGCGAGCTGGTGAACCTGCTCAACCAGCACGGCCCGCTGGCCGTCGGGCTGACCGGCGAGGACGCCCACACCATCACCGCCACCAAGCACCGGCCCGAGATCGACGGCGAGCTCGTCGACATCGGCCGGGTCGGCGAGATCACCGCGATCGACACGGGCGCGATCCAGGCCCTGCTCGCCGACGGCCGGATCCCGGTCGTCTCCTCGATCGCCCGCTCCCAGGACGACGGACATGTCTACAACGTCAATGCTGATACGGCGGCTGCGGCACTCGCTGCTGCGCTGGGCGCCGAGACTCTCATGGTCCTCACCGACGTCGAGGGCCTTTACGAGGACTGGCCGAACTCCGACGAGGTGATCAGCCGTCTCACCGCTTCCCAACTGGAGAAGCTGCTGCCGGAGCTGAGCTCCGGCATGGTGCCGAAGATGGAGGGCTGTCTGCACGCCGTACGCAACGGCGTCACCACCGCCCGCGTCATCGACGGCCGGGTCCAGCACTCGATCCTGCTGGAGATCTTCACCGACGAAGGCATCGGCACGATGGTCGTGCCCGACGAGCGACAGGGGGAACAGCCATGAGCAACCGGGAGCTGACCACGCGGTGGCAGGGCGCGCTCATGAACAACTACGGCACCCCGCGGCTGCCCCTGGTACGCGGCGAGGGCGTCAAGGTCTGGGACACCGAGGACCGCCGGTACTACGACTTCGTCGGCGGTATCGCCACCAACGCGCTCGGCCACGCCCACCCCGCGGTCGTCGAGGCCGTGAGCCGGCAGATCGCCTCCCTCGGCCACATCTCCAACTTCTTCATGGCCGAGCCCACCGTCACCCTCGCCGAACGGCTGCTCCAGCTCTTCGGCCGGGAGGGCAGGGTCTTCTTCTGCAACTCCGGCGCCGAGGCCAACGAGGCCGCCTTCAAGATCGGCCGGCTGACCGGGCGCACCCACATGGTCGCCACCGACGGCGGCTTCCACGGCCGTACGATGGGCGCCCTCGCGCTCACCGGGCAGCCCGCCAAGCAGGACCCGTTCCGCCCGCTGCCCGCCGACGTCACCCACGTGCCCTACGGCGACGCCCAGGCCCTGGCCGCCGCCGTCTCCGAGAACACCGCGCTGGTCGTCATCGAGCCCGTCCAGGGCGAGAACGGCGTGGTCGTACCCCCGGCCGGCTATCTCAAGGCGGCCCGTGCGATCACCGCCGCCACCGGCGCACTGCTCGTCCTGGACGAGGTGCAGACCGGTATCGGCCGCACCGGCACCTGGTTCGAGTACCAGGCCCACGAGGGCGTGCTGCCCGATGTCGTCACCCTCGCCAAGCAGCTGGGCGGCGGACTGCCGCTCGGCGCGACCGTGGCCTTCGGCCGCGCCGCCGAACTCCTCCAGCCGGGCCACCACGGCACGACCTTCGGCGGCAACCCGGTCGCCTGCGCCGCCGGGCTCGCCGTCCTCGACACCATCGAGAACGAGGGGTTGCTGGAGAACGTCAAGCGGCAGAGCGAGAAGTTGCGGGACGGAATCGAGGGTCTCGGCCACCGGTTGATCGATTATGTCCGGGGGGCGGGCCTCCTCCTGGGTATCGTGCTCACCGAGCCGCTGGCCGTACAGGTGCAGCAGGCGGCTCAGGAGGCCGGGTTCCTGGTGAACGCGCCCGCCCCGGACGTCGTTCGGCTGATGCCCCCGCTGAACCTCCGCGACGACGAGGCGGACGCGCTGCTGCGGGCCCTGCCCGGCATCCTCGACGCAGCGAGCGGGGACGGACGATCCGGAGAATGAGACGACGATGAGCCAGGCGCAGGAGTTCGACCAGTCGGGCGGGGCGGGGCCCGCGGTGCCGCAGACCCGGACCGCCCGGCACCGCCGGATCGTGGACATCCTCAACCGGCAGCCGGTGCGGTCGCAGAGCCAGCTCGCGAAGCTGCTCGCCGACGACGGGCTGACGGTCACCCAGGCGACGCTCTCCCGGGACCTCGACGAGCTGAACGCGGTGAAGATCCGCAACACCGACGGGGAACTGATCTACGCGGTGCCCAGCGAGGGCGGCTTCCGTACGCCCCGTGCGCCGCTGGGGGAGTCGGCGAAGGAGGAGCGGATGCGCCGCCTCTCCCAGGAACTCCTGATCTCCGCGGAGGCCTCGGCGAACCTGGTCGTCCTGCGGACCCCTCCGGGGGCGGCGCAGTTCCTCGCCTCGGCGATCGACCAGGCGGAACTGCAGGACATCCTGGGGACGATCGCCGGGGACGACACGCTGCTGCTCATCAGCCGTGAGCCGACCGGCGGACAGGCCCTCGCGGACCACCTGCTGCGCCTGGCCCAGAACGGCCACTGACCCGCGTGCGGGGCCCGGCCCGCCGACGGAGAATGGGTATGTGATCTTCCGCGGCGAACGGTCGGGCGGGCGGGCAATCCCCTGGCGGCCGTCGAACGTATACATAGGTATGTCGGGTTTCCGGTTCTCCGTCGGCCGCCTCCCGGACGAGGCTCTGCTGTCCGGGCTGGCCACCGGAGATCCGGAGCTCGCCGCGATCTTCGTACGGAGGTTCCAGCACCGGGTCTTCGGCGTCGCCATGGCTGTCGCCGGGGACCAGCAGCTCGCGGAGGACATCGCTCAGCAGACCTTCGAGCGCGCGTGGCAGCATGCCCAGATCTACGACTCGCGCCGCGGCTCGGTCGCGACCTGGCTCACCACCATCGCGCACAACCTCGCCGTCGACGCCGTCCGTGCCCGGCGGACGCAACCGATGGCACCCGAGGACCTCGACCCCCTCCTCGACGTCGTCACCGAGACCCCGGAGCAGTGGGCGCTGGCCGACGAGGCGTCCACCCAGCTCCGGGCGGCTCTGGCACGGCTGCCGAGGGAGCAGGCCCGGGCCCTGATGATGGCAGGCATCTACGGCATGACAGCCCAGCAGATCGCCGACACGGAGCAGATCCCGCTGGGGACCGCCAAGACCCGGATCAGGACGGCGATGGCAAGACTCCGCACCGCACTCACGTCTCCGAAGCGAGGCGACCATGTCCAGTGACGCCAACTGCGAGAAGCTGCGTGCGGCCGGCGCCGAACTGGCGCTGGGCGTGCTGCCCGGCCGCGAGCGGGCCGAGGCCATCGCCCATCTGGACGGGTGCGCGGAATGCCGGGAGTACATCCGGCAGCTCACGGGGATCGGCGACCGGCTGATCGGCCTGCTGCCGGACCGCGAGCCACCGCCCGGCTTCGAGACCCGGGTGGCGCGCAGCCTGGCCCAGCAGTCGGCGGGGCCCGAGGGGCAGCGGCCCGCCCGCGCCGCCCAGGGCCTGCGCAGCCGCGCCCGGCGGGCCCGGCTGCGGCTCGCCGCGGTCGGCGCCGCCCTCACCGTCGCCGTCGGATTCGCCGGCTGGGGGATCGGCACCGCCGTCCAGGAGATCACCGCCTCGGCGCCCGCCGTCGGGTCCGAGCCCGTGCTGGTCGGGGACATGACTCCGGCCGGGGGCGGGCAGCCCGTTGGCGAGGTCTACGCCCACCCCGGCAGCCCCGCCTGGATCTTCATGTCCGTCGCCCTCACCGGCACTCCCTACACGGGCAAGGTCACCTGCCTCCTGGAACGCGCCGACGGTACGACCACGCGGGTGGGCGACTTCCCGCTGCGCGACGGGCGCGGCAACTGGGGTGTGGTCGTCCCCGTCGACCTCACCAAGTACACCGGCGCCCGCCTGGCCTCTCCCGACGGCACCGTCCTCGCCACCGCCCAGCTGCAGAAGGGCAAGGTGGTGGCCCCGGAGACGTGAATCACGCGCCGCGGGTCGGGGACGGCAGGGTTGCGTCCAGGGCGGCGGCCAGGTCGGGGACGGTGGGGCGGCCCGAGGGCTCGGCCCGCAGACAGCCGTCGACGGCGGCGGCGAGAGGGCGGGGGAGCCGCCGCCGGGAGGAGACCGGCGGCGGACGGTGCTCCAGCGCGGCCCCGGCGCAGTCGAACGGCCAGTCACCGCACGCGACTTCGAACAGTGTGACGCCGATGCCCCACACGTCGGCGGCGGTCGTGAGGGTGCCGCCGCGAGCCTGCTCGGGGGCGAGGTAACAGCAGGTGCCCACCCCGGCCGGGATGGGCCCGGGCGGCCGGGCGAGGCTCAGATCGAGCACCTTGGCGTGACCGCGGTCCACCACCACGTTGGACGGCTTGAGGTCCAGATGCAGCAGGCCCCGGCCGTGCAGGTAGTGGAGCGCCGAGCACAGCTGCACCCCGAGCAGCGCCACGTCGGCGGCGGACGGCCGGCGCCGCAGCCGGTGCAGCAGGTGGGAGAGCGTCTCACCGGTCAGCGTCTCCAGGACGACGAGCGGCTCGGGGGAGTCGAAGACGTCGTATGCGCGGACCAGGTGCGGATGGCTGAAGTCGCGCAGCCATCGGCCCTCCCGCAGCAGCCGCTCACCCAGCCCCCGCTCGCCCCGGCGGTCGGGCCGCACCACCTTGATCACGCATCGGCAGTCCCGCTCCGCGCTCCAGGCGTCGTGGACGTCGAGCCACCCGGTGCGGGTGAGATGCCCCAGCACCTCGTACCCCGGGACCGGTCGCGTGCCAGGCGCCAGCGGCGGGTCCTGGCCCACGAGGTTCATGACAGCACCGCTCCCGCGTTCAGCCGGTGCAGCCGGGCGTACGGCCCTTCGCGGCCGAGCAGATCCGCGTGCGCGCCGTCCTCGACGACCTGGCCGTGGTCGAGCACCACGATCCGGGTGGCGTCGCGGACGGTGAGCAGGTTGTGGGAGATGACGACGGTCGTCCGTCCGGCCATGAGCCGGCGCAGCGGGTCCATGATCCGCCGGCCCGACCGGACGTCGAGCCCGGCGGTCGGTTCGTCCAGGAGCAGCACCGGCGCGTCCCGGATCATGGCCCGGGCGATCGCCAGCCGCTGGCACTGGCCGCCCGAGAGCGTGCGGCCGCGCTGGCCGACGAGCGTGTCGTAGCCCTCCGGGAGCCGTTCGATGAACTCGTGCGCGTCCGCGGCGCGGGCTGCCGCGACGATCTCCGCGTCCGTGGCCGCCGGCCGCCCGTAGGCGATGTTGTCCCGCACGGTGCCATGGAAGACGAGCGTCTCCTGCAACACCACCGCCACGTTCTCCCGTACGTCGGACAGGCTGAGCTCGCGCAGGTCGGTCCCGTCGAGGCGGACCGCGCCCCGGTCGGGGTCGTAGAACCGCAACTGCAGCTTCGCGAGAGTGGACTTGCCCGCCCCGCTCGCCCCGACCAGCGCCAGCGTCTCCCCGGGCGCCACATGGAAGGACACCCCCGACAGCGCCCAGGCCGCCCTGCCGGGATAGCGGAACCACACCCCGTCGAACTCCACGTCACCCCGCGCCCGGCGGATGCGCCGTGCCCCCGGCGCCTCGGCCACCTGGGGCCGCTGGTCCAGGAACTCGATGATCCGTTCCGCCGAGGCGGAGGCCGCGTAGAAGGTGGTGCCGAGCCCCGACAGGCCGTGCACCGGGCTGTACAGCTTGCCGATCAGCGCGAGGAACGCCAGCAGCCCGCCGAGCGTGAGCCGGCCCTCGGCCATCTCCCAGGTGCCGAGGCCCAGCACCGCGAGCCCGCCCGACACCTCGATGATCTCCACGACGGGCCCGTACACGGCACGGATCCGCGCCGACGCCATCGCCGCCCGGAACCTGCCGACGTTCTCCCGCTCGAACCGGCGCGACTCCCAGCCCTGCCGGTTGTACGCCTGCACGAGCATCACATTGCCCAGCGACTCCTCGGCGATCGCGCTGAGCGAGCCGCTGCGGCGCCTGCGCTCCCGGGACGCCTCCTTGATCAGCCGCGAGAAGTGCCGGGCGGAGCCCCAGAACAGCGGCACGATGACGAGGGCGAGCAGGGTCAGGTCCCAGCGCAGGTAGAACAGCAGACCGAGAAAGACGCCCAGACGGATCACGTAGTACAGGGCGTCGGCCACGCCCGAGAGCAGGAACGTCTCCACCGCGTCGACATCGCCGGTGACCCGGGACAGCACGTCCCCGAGTCGCCGACGCTCGAAGAAGCCCAGCGACAGCCCCTGGACATGCCGGAACACATCGGAGCGCAGAGCGAGCAGGAAGCGTTCGCCGACCCAGGTCGAGGTCACGTCGTCGGCGAAGCCGAGCACGCCGGAGCAGACCACGAGGCCCAGATAGGTGGGCGCGATCCACAGAAACGGCCGCAACTCCCGCGTGACGAGCACATCGTCGACGACGATCTTGAAGAGCCAGAGCTCGGCGGCGTCGACGGCGGGGGCGGTCAGGCTCAGCAGGACGAGGGGCACGAGCCAGCGCCGGCCACCGCGGGTGTACGGCCAGAACCGCCGGAAGACCTCGCGCGGGGACAGCGGGGGTGCGGCCGCGACCAAGGCGTCGGACGGCTCACCGTTCGACAGCAGACGCCGCAGGACATCAGCCATGACGGGGATCCCCGGGGAACCGCCGGCTGAGCGGACCGGCTCCTTCGATCGCCGGTCCGCTCAGCCGCTGCGCGCGGTCAGTAGCCGTTGTGGCCGTGACGGTCGCCGTGGTCGTGGTCGTGGCCGTGGCGGTCGTTGTGGTCGTTGTGGTCGTGATCGTCGTGGCGGTGGCCGTGACGGTCGTGGTCGGACGAGTGGTCGTCCTGGTGCCGGTGGTCGGCCGGCATGAGGTTGCTGAAGATGGCCATGGTGTTCCTCCCGAAACTTGCTTCACAGGGAGTACGGCCGAAGAGGGGGATGGGATGGCGTTTTACGGGACGAATCTGAAAAATTTCGCACTCTGCTCAGTCGCCGCCCTCAGCCCAGACGCGCCGCGAGCCCCCCGGTGCACCGCACCTCGTCGCCCGCGGTGATCAGCAGCCCCTCCACGTCCGGCAGGGACTCCAGCCACGCCAGCCCCGCCCGCGACCCCATCGCGAACGCCGCCGTGGCCCAGCAGTCCGCCCACGTCAGCCGCGGACCCACCACCGTCACCGCCACCAGGTCCGTCACCGCCGACCTCCCGGTCCGCGGGTCGACGATATGGGCGCCCCGCTCCGCCGTACCGGAGGTGGCCACCGCCAGTTCGTCCACGCCCGCCGCCGTGATCACCGCCGCCAGGCCGCCCGGCCGCAGCGGATCGGCGATCCCCACCCGCCACGCCCGTGTCGGCTCGGGCGCGCCGAACATCTGGACGTCGCCGCCCCCGTTCACGCTCACCCCGGTCACCCCGGCGATCCGCGCCAGCGCCCGCGCCGCCCGCTCGACGGACCAGCCCTTGACGATGCCGGTGGGGTCGAGGCGTCCCCGGTAGCGCGTGCTGAACCAGCCGTCGCTGGCCCGCTCCGCCTCGGCCGCGAACTCCAGCACCTCGGCCACCTCGGCGTCGCACTCGTCGACGCCCAGTTCCTCCCGTGCCAGGCGGGACACCTGACTGTTCTCGCGGTAGGTGCTGAACACCTCGTCGACCCGGTGCAGTCCGGCGACCGCCTCGTCCAGGGCCGCCCGTACGGCATCCGGATCCCCGCCGCGGACATCGAAGGAGAAGACGGTCCCCATGACCTCCTCGGCATGACGCACCGCGGCGGGAGCCTCCGCGTCCGCCACCGCCTCAGCCACCGGCCTGGTCCAGCGCCGACTGCAGGGACTGCTTGTAGCCGGTGCTGGTGTAGGTGGCCCCGGAGACGGAGTCGATGTTCGCGTTCCCGGCCGCAACCGCCTCCTGGTTGAGCTTCGGTACGGAGAGCGCGGTCTTCTGGTCGCTGGTGCCGCCGCTGGGCGCCTGTACGGCGTCCGCCTTGGTGATCTTCCCGCCGGCGACGGTGATCCGGACCTGGACCGGCCCGTACTGGGTCTGCGCGACCTGCCCGGTCACCGTCTTGGCCTGCGCCTGCGCGGACCCGGAGGAGGACGAGGAGGAACCGGACGAGGAGCCCGACGAGCCGGCCGCGCCCGTCTTCTTCATCTTGTCCAGCGCCGACTGCAGGGACTGCTTGTAGCCGGTGCTGGTGTAGGTCGCCCCGGAGACGGAGTCGATGTTCGCGCTCTGCGCCGCCACCGTCTCCTTGTTCAGCTGCGGCACCGACAGCGCGGTCTTCTGGTCGCTGGTGCCGCCCTTGGGCGCCTGGACCGCCTCGGCCTGGGTGATCTTCCCGTCCGCGACGGTCAGCCGGACCTGTACGACCCCGTACTGGGTCTGGGTCGCGTCACCGGTCACCGTCGTGGCCCCGGCGGCCCCGGTGCCGCCCTGCGGCGACTCCTGTCCCGCCGCCGCGGCCGACGGGGCCGCGCCCGCCGCCGACGCGGACGCCGGGTCGGACGACGGCTTCAGCGACAGCAGCAGCACGACACCGGACACGGTCGCCGCGGTGGCCAGCACCACACGCCTGATGGGGTGACTCTTCCTCATCGTTTCCGAACTCCCGATTCCCTGGATTCCGTGGTCCCGTCGCTCACATCTCGAACGACTCGTGATGGATGCGGCGGGCGGGAACCCCCGCGCCGCGCAGAGCGTCGTACACCTGCTGCGCGAACCCGGGCGGGCCGCACATGAAGACGTCGTGGCGATCGATGTCCGGGATCTTCCGCTGGAGGTTCTCCGCGGAGATGTCGGGCCGCTCGCCCTCCGGGCTGTTGACCGCGTACATCAGCCGGGCGCCGCGCTCGTTTGCGATCTTGGCGAGTTCGTCCCAGAGTGCCAGGTCCTGCGTGGTGTTGGCCCGGTAGAGCAGCGTCAGGTCGCCGGCGGCGCCGGGCAGCGTCTCGAACAGCGCCCGCATGGGCGTGATCCCGACGCCGCCCGCCACCAGCAGGACCTTGCCGCGGCTGCGCCGGGACGCGGTCATCGCTCCGTACGGCCCTTCGGCCCACACCTTGGTTCCGGGCCGTAGTTCGCGCAGCCGCGCGCTGTGGTCGCCGATCGCCTTGACGGTGATCCGCAGCATGTCGGGGCGGGGCGCCGCCGACAGCGAGTACGGGTGCGAACTGAACCGCATCCCGGGGGCCATGAACCGCCAGCGGAAGAACTGGCCGGCCTCCGCGCCCATCCGGTGCAGCTTGCGCCCGCCGATCAGCACCGACACGATGCCCGGCGTCTCCTCGATGACCGCCTCGACCCGCATCCGGTGCCGCAGGTTGAGCCGGATCGGGGTGAGGATCCGGTACCAGACGACCAGCGCGCTCACCGCTCCGTACAGGCCGTACCAGAAGGTCTTGGCGATCGGCGTGAGGGCGAAGTCGTTGCCGGTGGTGATCTGGTGCCAGAAGGTCAGGAACACCGCCGCGTACGTGAGCAGGTGCACGTGGTACCAGGTGTCGTACGGCATCCTGCGCCGGACCGGGCCGATCGAGGTGAGGCCGATGACCACGAACAGACCGGTGCCGATGGCCGCCTTGCCCATGTCGGGGAGCTGGTTGATGGAGTCGATGGTCTGCTGGACGATGTCGTTCAGCGTCTTGCCGGCCTGCAGCGCGTAGCCCCACATGATGAGGAAGACATGCGCGAAGACCAGGCAGAGCGTGTAGCGGCCGCTCATCGCGTGCCAGCGGGCGACGCGGTCGGAGCCGACCCGCCGCTCCAGCGCCGGCACCCGGGCCATCTGCAGCACGACGAGTGCCATCAGGTATCCGGCCAGCAGACCGGTGATGCGGCCGGCGTTGAGGATCTTGCCGTTCTGGTCGGCGATGGACGGGGTGTTGTGCCACCACAGCCACAGCACGGCCGCCGCGCCCGCCCACACGGCGAGCAGCAGCGGTACGGCCGGGGAGCGGCGCGGGCGGATGCGGCGCATCGTCTGGCGGCGGGCGGCACGTCCGCCTGCGAGCGTGGTGGTCACGGTTCCTCCGTCGGGACTTGGCCCTTGGCCCACAGGTACGTGCCGCACAGCCCGAGTGTTCAGAGACCCGCGGAGTCCAGTGCCGACTGGAGCGACTGCTGGTAACCCTCGCTGGTGTAGGTGGCCCCGGAGACGGTGTCGATGCTCGCGCTCTGGGCCGCCAGCGCCTCGCTGCGCAGCTGCGGGAGGGCGTAGCTGTTGATCTCCTGGTCCCGGGGGTTGTCCTGCGGGTACTGGAGCGCCGTGACGTCGGTGATCTTGCCGCTCTTGACGGTCACCCGCACCTGGACGGGACCCCAGCGGGTCTGGACGGTGTCCCCGGTGACGGCCTTGGTAACCGCGCTGCCGCTCCCACCGGTGCTGCCGCTTGCACCGGTGCCGTTCGACGCCTGAGGCGCGGCGCTCGCGCTGCTCGACGGCGCCGGGGCCGCCGAGTCGGTGACCACGGTCGGGCTCGTGTGCGGCTTCAGTGCCAGCAGCAGCACCATCCCCGAGACGGTGGCGGCGCTCGCCAGCATGATGCGCCGCAGGGGCCGGTTCTTGTTCAGTGGGTGCACGGCAGGGGCCTCACAGCTCGAAGGACTCGTGGTGGATACGGCGGTCCGGCACCCCGGCGGCACGCAGCGCGCCGTACACCTCCTGGGCGAACCCGTGCGGACCGCAGATGTAGACGTCGTGCCCGGCGAGACCGGGGAAGGCCGCCCGCAGCGCCTCCGCCGTGAGGGCGGGGCGCTCGCCGTGCGGGCCGTTGAGGGCGTACCGCACCTCGGCGCCACGCCATCGAGCTATCGCCTCCAGCTCGCCGCCCAGCGCCAGGTCCTCGGCCGTACGAGCCCGGTAGAGCAGCGTGACCTCGCCGGGCAGCGTCTCGAAGAGCGCCCGCAGCGGGGTGACGCCGACACCGGCCGCGATCAGCAGGGTCCGGTGGCTGGTGGCCCGGTCGGCGGTGAGAGCGCCGTACGGGCCCTCCGCCCACACCCGGGTGCCGGGGCGCAGCAGCGACACGGCCGCACTGTGGTCGCCGAGTGCCTTGACGGTGATCCGCAGCAGATCGCCGCGCGGCGGTGCCGAGAGCGAGTACGGCGTCGACGTCCAGCCCATGCCGTCGCCGCCGAGGAACCGCCAGCGGAAGAACTGCCCGGCCCGCGCCCCGAGTTCGTCGATGCGCCGCCCGTGGATCACCACCGAGTACACGCCCGGCGCCTCCTGCTGCACGGTCTCCACCCGCAGCCGGTGCCGGAGATTGAGCCGCACGGGAGCCAGGATCCGGAACCACAGCACCAGGCCCGCGACCCCCAGGTACAGCGCGTACCAGAAGGCGGTGGGGACCGGCTTGGCGTTGAAGTCGTTGCCGAGTGCCAGCTGGTGGCCGAAGGCGAGGAAGACGGCCGCGTAGGTGAGGAGGTGGACGTAGTACCAGAACTCGTAGCTGGTACGACGGCGCATCGCCCGCACCGAGGTGACACCGACCGCGAAGAGGATCACCGTACCGGCGGTGGCCTTGAGCATCTCCGGATAGTCCAGGACGACGGTGAGCGTCTCGTGGACGAGCGAGGCATGGTCCTGGGCGGCGTACCCGCTGAGGATCAGTGCGATGTGCGCGACCAGCAGGCAGACCGTGTACCGGCCTGCCATCGCGTGCCAGCGGGCGACGCGGTCCGAGCCGACCCGGACCTCCAGCAACGGCACCCGGGCCATCAGGCCGACGAGCACCGCACAGGCGTACCCGCACAGCAGTCCGGCGATCCGCCCGGCCCCGGTCAGCCAGCCCGCCGCACCGACGACCGAGCCGCTGTCCGACCACCACAGCGCGAGCACGGCCACCGCCCCGGCCCACAGCACGGTGAGCACGGCAGTGGCGGGGGAGCGGCGCGTGGCCACGGGCACGGCCGGGGCCGTACGCCGTTCGTCCACGGTCGTCATGAGTCGCGTCCTTTCTCCGTTCCGTGCCGCCACTGTGCAGTCCGAACTTCTGAGCGACCTCTGAGCGGCCGCCTGCTGAGCCGACTCAGAGCAAACTCAGAGGACCAGGGGGCACCGCTCTCTCCCCGGAGGAGCGATGCTGGTAGACGCGATGAACACCACCCGCTCCGGCCGCCCCGCCCTCACCCGCCCCGACGGCACCCCGCTGCGGGTCCTCGTCGTCGACGACGACCCGGATCTCGCGGAGGTGCTCACCGGCGCCCTGCGCTACGAGGGCTGGGAGGTCCGCGAGGCGGGCGACGGCGAATCCGCCCTGGTCGCGGCACGTGAGCTGCGGCCGGACGCGGTGGTCCTGGACGTGATGCTTCCGGACACCGACGGCTTCGCAGTGCTCCGTTCGCTGCACCAGGTCAAGCCGGACGTCTGTGTGCTCTTTCTCACGGCCCGGGATGCCGTGGAGGACCGGATCGCCGGTATCACCGCGGGCGGCGACGACTACGTCACCAAGCCCTTCAGCCTGGAGGAGGTCGTCGCCCGGCTGCGCGGACTGCTGCGCCGCGCCGGAATGGCCCGTCAGCAGGACGAGGGCCCTCGCCTCACCGTCGGGGACCTGACCATGGACGAGGAGGCCCGAGAGGTGACCCGGGCCGGCGAACTGATCGAGCTCTCCCCGACCGAGTTCGAACTCCTCCGCTTCCTGATGCGCAACCCGCGCCGCGTCCTCAGCAAGGCGCAGATCCTGGACCGGGTGTGGTCGTACGACTTCGGCGGCCGCGCCCATGTCGTGGAGCTGTACATCTCCTACCTGCGCAAGAAGGTGGACGCGGGCCGAGAGCCCATGATCCACACGGTCCGCGGCGCGGGCTACGTCCTGAAGCCGGTGACCAGGTGAATCTCCTACGGCGGCTACGGCGCCTCCCCGGGCCCCGCACCCTCCGCGCCCGCCTCACCGTCGGCCTGGTCGTCCTGCTCGCGGTGAGCTGCGCGGCCGTCGGCGTCGCGGCGGTGCTCGAGCTGGACGGCTTCCTCACCGGACGCCTGGACCAGCAGCTCCAGCAGACCGGCGTGAGCTTCCCGGAGTCGCTGGAGCACGGCAACATCAAGCCGACCGACCACGACGGCGACGAGCACGGCGACACCCGGCGCCAGGCCGCCGGCACCTTCGGCGCGCGGCTCCTGAACGGCCAGGTCACCAACGCGGCCCTGATCCCCTCCGGGAACAATCCGGACCTGACCGTCGGCCTCACGGCCCGCGACCGCGCCTCCCTCGCCGAGGTGCCCGCGAACGGCAGGGGCCACACGGTCCGGCTCTCCTCCATGGGCGACTACCGGCTCATGGCCTGGCCGGGCCGCGACGGGGACGTCCTGATCACCGGACTGCCCCTGGAGCCGGTGAAGGCCACCGTCCACCGACTGGAAGGGGTGGCGGCCGGCGTCTTCGGCCTGGCTCTCGCCGCGGCGGGAGTGGCCGGAGCCCTCTGGGTCCGCTGGTCCCTGCGCCCCCTGAGCCGGGTGGCGGCCACCGCCACCCGGGTCAGCGAACTCCCGCTCGCCAGCGGTGAGGTGGCCCTGCCACCCCGCGCCCCCGAAGCGGACCCCCGCAGCGAGGTCGGCCGGATGGCCACGGCCTTCAACCGCATGCTTGGCCATGTCGAGGACGCGCTGACGAAACGCCACGCCAGCGAGGAACGCCTCCGGTCCTTCGCCGCCGACGCCAGCCACGAACTGCGCACCCCGGTCGCCTCGGTCCGCGGCCACGCGGAACTGGCCCTGCTCCATCCGGGCCCGCTCCCTCCCGAGATCACCCGGGCCCTGGAACGCATCGCCGCCGAGTCCTCCCGGATGGGCGAGATGGTCGACGACCTCCTCCTCCTGGCCCGCCTGGACGCGGGTCGCCCGCTGGAACGCCACCCGGTCGACCTCACCCGCCTGACCCTGGACGCGGTGACGGACGCCCGCGCCGCGGGCCCGGACCACCGCTGGACCCTGGACCTCCCGGAGGAGCCGGTGACGGTGACGGGCGACACGCACCGCCTGCAACAGGTGCTGGCCAACCTGTTGGCCAACGCGCGTTTGCACACGCCCGTGGGCACGAAGGTGACGGTGACGCTGGAGGCGGACGGCCGGGCAGGGGTCCTTCAGGTCCACGACGACGGCCCGGGCATCCCGGCAGACATCCAGCCGGGCGTCTTCGAACGCTTCACGAGAGCCGACCACCGCCGCCGCGCGGACGCCTCCGGCGGGGGAGCGGGCCTGGGCCTGTCGATCGTGGCGGCGGTGGTGGAGGCGCACGGGGGGACCGTCACCTTGGAAAGCGCCCCGGGATCGACGACGTTCATGGTCGGACTTCCGCTCGGGTGACCCAGCAGGGGCGGCTCCTGCGGCGCTTCCGCGAACTCAGTACCGGGTGATCGCCGTGTCCCCGCCGGTGGTCCCGATGGCGATGTGCGGCGCCCGGGCCGGATCCGCCCACCGCAGAATCTCCCGCATCGCGTCCACCGGCACCGACACACACCCGGCCGTGGCGCCCTGCCCGTTGACATGGAGAAAGATCCCGGCACCCCGTCCCCGCACCGGACGCTGGTAGTTGAACCCGATCACCAGCGCATGGCCGTACTGTGTCCGGTACGACGACAACCGCTCCGACTCGGCGGCCCGGCAGTCGCTCGGCAACGGCTCGACCCAACGGTTGTAGGAGGTCGAGTCGTTGTCCTGGCACCACCATGAATTCGCCGTCACCGCCCGGTACTCGACGGCAGTCCCCGTCGGTGCGGGCTGGAGGCCGAACCCGAACGGAAGGTCGTACAGCCCCGTCGGGGTCGTGTTCGTGCCCTGCTGCCGCGCGGTCCCCTCCACCAGTCCCTTCGCGCCGAACCGCGCGGCGGCCGACCCGACCTGCACCCACTGCCCGTCCCGGCGCTCCCACCAGGTCAAGGTCCCCGATGTCGAGTTCGGTGCGGACGCCTCGGCGGTGATCAGCTGGCTGCCGCCACCCGTGTCGGCCAGCCGCGCGGGCAGCGGTGCGGTGTCCCCGCCGCCCGGTGCCGCGCCGAGCAGCAGCAGGGACGCGGAGACAAGGGTGACGGCGACGCCTGGACGCATGGCTCAGACGGTAGACGGCGGCAGCGGCAACGGCAGCCCGGGTAGGCCATCCAGGCTCACCGCGACGTGGTCCTTCTTCTCGAAGTACGCGTTCAGCGAGGCGTCGTCCTCGCGCGCGAAGCGCCTGCCGTGCAGGTCGCGGTCTGCGTCGTACGCCATGTAGGGGACCGCGTAACCGCAGGTGTCCCGGACGAGTTCGGCGTGCACGACGATGATCGCGCGCAGGCCGTGCGGGGTGGGGTCGATGCCGGGGAAACGGGTCAGCAGTTCTCCGAACCGCGGGTCGTCGCGGAAGACCGGCTCGCCGCGGCCGTGCACCCGCACGATGTTCGGCGGGCCCTGGAAGGCGCACCACATCAGGGTGATGCGGCCGTTCTCCCGCAGATGGGCGATGGTCTCGGCGTTGGAGCCGGCGAAGTCCAGGTAGGCCACGGTGTGTTCGTCGAGCACCGCGAAGGAGCCCCTGAGGCCCTTGGGGGAGAGGTTGACCGTGCCGTCGCCCGCGAGCGGTGCGGTGGCGGTGAAGAACACGGGCTGTTCCTCGATGAACGTGCGGAGTCTGCCGTCGATGCGCTCATAGGTCTTTCCCATACCGGGGAATTATCGGCGCATTTACTTCGCGCGTCTAAGCAATTCCGGCATCCGGACGGCCCCGGGGTCCCCAGGCCTCCGGACACCACTGTGGCCGCCCCGGCCGGCGCTGTACACGGGGCGGCCACAGCTGCCTGTCACGTCACTTGGTGAGCGTGCAGGCGGCCAGGGAGTCCAGGCCGGTCGGCTTGGCCGACGTACGGCCGATGGCGATCGCGATCCGGTCGATGGTCGACTTCCGCTTGTCGGTCAGGGGGCCGAGAATCGCGTTCTGCACGAAGTTCGGGCCGCCCTGCCCGACCGTGGTCTGGAGACGCTTGTCGGCCTCGTCGATCTGAGTCTGGAGCAGGGTGAGGTTCCGGTCGACCTCCGCCTGCGCGGAGGCGGGGATCGCGGGCAGCTGCGAGGCGACGTCGGGGCAGGTGATCGTGCCCACCGCGGAGCTGCCCGTGCCTGTGCCGCCGGTCGACTGCTGCTGGGTGGCCGCCGCGCTCGGCGTGGCCGAGGCCGTGCCTGTCGCCGTGCCGCTGCCCGTGTTCGTGCCGGTCCCGCTCGCGTTCAGGGTGCACGGCGCCAGCGCGTCCAGGCCGGTCGGCTTGGCGGCCGTACGGCCGATCGCCGTCGCGATGCGGTTGATGGTCGCCACGCGCTTGTCCTTGAGGGGACCGAGGATCGCGTTGTTCACGAAGTTGGGCCCGCCCTGGCCCACCGTGTCGACCAGCCGCTTGTCGGCCTCCTGGATCTGCGTCTGGAGGAGCGTGAGGTTGCGGTCGACCTCGGCCCGCGCGGAGGCCGGGATCGCGGGCAGTTGCGAGGCGACGTCCGGGCAGGTGATCGTCCCGGGCGAGGCGGCGAGGGTGCGCGCGTTGCTGGTGCCGCCGCTCTTGTCGGGCGTCCCGGCGAGGGCCGAGCCGGCGATGACCGCACCGGACAGCGCCACGGCGGCGGCACCGCCGATGAGCGCGACGCGACGCTTGTTGTACTTCGGAAGAGCCCTGGACATGCGGATGCCTCACTTGGGTCAGAGGTGGGTTTACAGACGCGGCGCCGGCGTTCAGGCATGGGTACGAGAAAGCGGTTTCGTTTGTTCAAACCTCTTTCACGAATCTCTGACACCGCCCGGAAAGGCATCCGTGAGCGGAGCGGGTCCGATTGACGAATCATGCAGAGCTCTGCATACTCATGCATAGTAGTGGATTAGCTGAGGAGGGACCCATGACCGAGCGCGTCGTACTCGCCTACTCGGGCGGGCTGGACACCTCCGTCGCCATCGGCTGGATCGCCGAGAAGACGGGCGCCGAGGTCATCGCCGTCGCGGTGGACGTCGGCCAGGGCGGCGAGGACCTGGACGTCATCCGCAAGCGCGCCCTCGCGTGCGGTGCGGTCGAGGCCGAGGTCGCCGACGCCAGGGACGATTTCGCCGAGGAGTACTGCCTCCCGGCGATCAAGGCCAACGCCCTCTACATGGACCGCTACCCGCTGGTCTCCGCCCTCTCCCGGCCGGCGATCGTCAAGCACCTGGTCGCCGCGGCCCGCAAGCACGGCGCCACGACGGTCGCCCACGGCTGCACCGGCAAGGGCAACGACCAGGTCCGCTTCGAGGCCGGCATCGTCGCCCTCGCCCCCGACCTGACCTGCATCGCCCCGGTCCGCGACTACGCGATGACCCGCGACAAGGCCATCGCCTTCTGCGAGGCGAAGCACCTCCCGATCGCGACCACCAAGAAGTCCCCGTACTCCATCGACCAGAACGTCTTCGGCCGCGCCGTCGAGACCGGCTTCCTGGAAGACATCTGGAACGGCCCGATCGAGGACATCTACGAGTACACCCAGAACCCCGCCACCCCGCGCGAGGCCGACGAGGTGGTCGTCACCTTCAAGCAGGGTGCCCCGGTCGCGATCGACGGCAGGCCCGTCACCGTGCTCCAGGCGATCCAGGAGCTCAACGAGCGCGCCGGCGCCCAGGGCGTCGGCCGGATCGACCTGGTCGAGGACCGGCTGGTCGGCATCAAGTCCCGCGAGGTGTACGAGGCCCCGGGCGCCATCGCGCTGATCACCGCCCACCAGGAACTGGAGAACGTCACCGTCGAGCGCGAACTCGCCCGCTACAAGCGGCAGGTGGAGCAGCGCTGGGGAGAACTCGTCTACGACGGCCAGTGGTTCTCCCCGCTCAAGCGCGCCCTGGACGGCTTCGTCGACGAGGCGAGCCGGCACGTCACCGGCGACATCCGCATGACCCTGCACGGCGGCCGCGCGGTGGTCACCGGCCGCCGCTCCGACTCCTCCCTCTACGACTTCAACCTCGCCACCTACGACACCGGCGACACCTTCGACCAGGCCGCGGCCAAGGGCTTCATCGACATCTACGGTCTGTCGTCCAAAATCGCGGCCAAGCGCGACCTGGCCTAAGCAGTAGCGTGACTACCGTCTCCTCACCCGCAGGTGGGGAGGCGGCGCCACATCCCTATCTCTCTAGGAGCAACGCAAGTGAGCAGCAACAGCGGTGACGTACGGCTCTGGGGCGGCCGTTTCGCCGACGGTCCCGCCGAGGCCCTGGCGAAACTGTCGGCGTCCGTCCACTTCGACTGGCGGCTCGCGCCCTACGACATCGCCGGTTCGCGTGCCCACGCGCGCGTGCTGCACAAGGCGGGCCTGCTCACCAAGGACGAACTCCAGCGCATGATCGCCGGCCTCGACCGGCTGGAGGCCGATGTCGCCGACGGCTCCTTCGTGGGCACCATCGCCGACGAGGACGTCCACACGGCTCTGGAGCGCGGCCTCCTGGAGCGTCTCGGCCCCGACCTCGGCGGCAAGCTCCGCGCGGGCCGCTCCCGCAACGACCAGGTCGCGACCCTGTTCCGGATGTACCTCCGGGATCACGCCCGTGTGATCGGCGGCCTGATCGCCGACCTCCAGGACGCCCTGATCGGCCTCGCGGAAGCCCACCCGGACGTGGCCATGCCCGGCCGCACCCACCTCCAGCACGCCCAGCCGGTCCTCTTCGCCCACCATGTCCTGGCCCACGTCCAGTCCCTGTCCCGGGACGCGGAGCGGCTGCGCCAGTGGGACGACCGCACGGCCGTCTCCCCGTACGGCTCAGGCGCCCTGGCCGGCTCCTCGCTCGGCCTGGACCCGGAGGCGGTGGCCGCGGACCTCGGCTTCGAGCACGGCAGCGTCGGCAATTCGATCGACGGCACGGCCTCCCGTGACTTCGTCGCCGAGTTCGCCTTCATCACCGCGATGATCGGGGTGAACCTCTCCCGGATCGCCGAGGAGATCATCATCTGGAACACGAAGGAGTTCTCCTTCGTGACCCTGCACGACGCGTTCTCCACGGGCTCGTCGATCATGCCCCAGAAGAAGAACCCGGACATCGCGGAGCTGGCGCGCGGCAAGTCGGGCCGGCTCATCGGCAATCTCACCGGGCTCCTCGCCACTCTCAAGGCCCTCCCTCTCGCCTACAACCGCGACCTCCAGGAGGACAAGGAGCCGGTCTTCGACTCCTGCGACCAGCTGGAGGTCCTGCTCCCCGCCTTCACCGGCATGATGGCCACCCTCACCGTCAACCGCGAGCGCATGGAGGAGCTGGCCCCGGCCGGCTTCTCCCTCGCCACGGACATCGCGGAGTGGCTGGTCAAGCAGGGCGTCCCGTTCCGCGTGGCCCACGAGGTGGCGGGCGAGTGCGTCAAGGCCGCGGAGGCCGAGGGCAAGGAACTGGACGAGCTGACGGACGAACAGTTCGCGAAGATCTCCGCCCACCTGACGCCGGAGGTGCGGTCGGTCCTGAACGTCCCGGGCGCGCTGGCTTCCCGCAACGGCCGGGGTGGCACGGCACCGAGCGCGGTGGCGACCCAGCTGGCGGAGGTCAAGGCGAACGTGGCGGCCCAGCACTCCTGGGCAACGGCCCGGCAACAGGCCTGAAGGGGGCGCGGGGCTGTATCAATTTGCGGTTCCGCCGCGTGGGCGCGACAAGCCACAACGCGTCCGCGCCCGTCAACACACCGCACCGCCCGAGCTCCGAGGCGAAGGTCATCGCGGGTTACGTTGGTCGGAAGCCGTACCGGAGCCGACCGAAACGGAGCCCGCGATGCCCTTCGCCCGCCTCGCGACCGCGACCACGCCGACCTGTCACATCGGCCTCGGCCTCGCCGCGGTCGGCCGCCCCGGCTACATCAACCTCGGCCGCGAGGAGGACCTCGGAGAGGACCGCAGCGTCGCCGCCCTCCGCACCCGCACGCACGAACTCCTCGACGCCGCCTACGCCCAGGGCGTCCGCTACTTCGACGTGGCCCGCTCGTACGGCCGCTCCGAGGAGTTCCTCGCCGACTGGCTGAACGCCCGCCCCGACGCCGCCGCCGAGGTGGTCGTCGGCAGCAAATGGGGCTACACCTACACCGCCGGCTGGTCGGCGGACGCCGAGACGCACGAGGTCAAGGACCACACCGTCCAGACGTACGACCGCCAGCGCGCCGAGACCGCCGAACTCCTCGGCGACCACCTCGACCTCTACCAGATCCACTCGGTGACCCCGGACAGCCCGGCCCTCACCGACAAGGAGTTGCACGCCCGCCTCGCGGAAGCCGCGTCCACCGGCCTCACCATCGGCTTCTCCACGAGCGGCCCCGCCCAGGCCGACGCCGTCCGCGCCGCCCTCGCCGTCACGGTCGACGGCGAGCCCCTCTTCCGTACCGTCCAGTCGACGTACAACGCGCTGGAGACCTCGGCCGGCCCCGCCCTCGCCGAGGCGCACGACGCCGGACTGACGGTGATCGTGAAGGAGGGCATGGCCAACGGCCGGCTGGCCGGGCCGCACGCTCCCGACGCGCTGCGGGCGGTGGCCGAGGAGACCGGCCTCGGTTGTGACGCCGTCGCTCTCGCGGTCGTACTGCGACAGCCCTGGGCCGGAGTCGTTCTCTCCGGCGCGGCGACGCTCACCCAGCTCGTCTCGAACCTCCACGCGGCCGCGGTCGATCTCGACGAGGACCAGCTGGCCCGCCTCGCCGCCCTGGTCGAGGAGCCCGAGGCGTACTGGGAGCGGCGCGGCAGCCTGCCCTGGCACTGACGCGAAACCATCTCCGACCAGCCTCTTGTGAGTCGCGCATGCCCAGAGTGAGACAAGTTTGTCTCAAGTGGGATACCATTGTCTCATGGCCCTCGATCGTGAGCAGGTGCTGCGCAGCGCAGCCGCCCTGCTGACCCGTAAATCCACCGCGACCATGGACGAGGTCGCCAAGGCCGCCGGGATCAGCCGGGCCACCCTGCACCGGCACTTCGCGGGGCGGGACGCGCTCGTCCGCGCGCTGGAGGCGCTCGGCATCGAGGAGTGCGAGGCGGCCCTGGACGCGGCCCGCCTGAACGAGGGCCCGGCGGCCGAGGCCGTCCACCGCCTGGTCCGCGAGATCGAACCGGCCGCCGGCCTCCTGGCCTTCCTCTACACCGAGAACCAGCTGTTCGAGGGCGGGCAGCAGAACCCGGGCTGGACCCGGATCGACGACCGCATCGCGGCCCTCTTCCGACGCGGCCAGCAGAGCGGCGAGTTCCGTATCGATCTCACGCCCGCCTGGCTCACCGAGGCGCTGTACGGCCTGCTGGCCTCCGCCGCCTGGGCGGTGTCGGAGGGCAGGGTCGCCCCCAAGGACTTCACCCACATGATCGTCGAGCTGTTGCTCGGCGGCGCGCGACGAAGAGAGGAATCATGACCAGCACCCTGCAGCCGGCCTTCGCGAGGGAGACGGACAAGCGTCCGGGCCGCTGGCTCGCGCTCGCCGTCCTCGTACTGGCCGTGCTGCTGGTGGCCGTGGACGCGACCGTCCTCGGCCTCGCGACCCCTTACATCAGCGAAGACCTCAAACCCTCCGGCACCCAGCTGCTGTGGATCGGTGACGTCTACTCGTTCGTCATCGCCGGACTGCTGGTCTCCATGGGCAGCCTCGGCGACCGCATCGGCCGCAAGCGGATCCTGCTCGGCGGCGCCACCGCGTTCGGCGCGATATCCGTCCTGAACGCGTACGCGACCACCCCTGGGACGATGATCGCGGCCCGCGCCCTGCTGGGCGTCGCCGGCGCGACCCTGATGCCCGCCACCCTCGCCCTGATCCGCAACCTCTTCCACGACCCGCGTGAGCGCAGCCTCGCCGTCGGCATCTGGGGCGCCACCGCCTCCGCCGGTACGGCGGTCGGCCCCATCGTGGGCGGCTTCCTGCTCGAACACTTCTGGTGGGGCTCGGTCTTCCTCATCAACCTGCCGGTGATGGTGGTCCTGGTCCTCGTCGGCATCAGGACGCTCCCCGAGTCCCGTAACCCCGACCCCGGCCCCTGGGACCTGACCAGTGTCGTCCTGTCGCTGGTCGGCATGATCGCGGTCGTGTACGCGGTGAAGGAGGCCGCGACCCACGGCGTCACCGGCGTCACCGCGGCCGCCGCCCTCCTCGGCGCCGCGGCCCTCTACGGCTTCGTCCGCCGCCAACTCACCATGCCCAGGCCCCTGCTGGACATGCGGCTGTTCCGCGGACGCGGCTTCAGCGGGGCGGTCCTCGCCGACCTGCTGACCGTACTCGGCATGTCTGGCCTGGTGTTCTTCCTCTCCCAGTATCTGCAACTGGTCCAGGGCAGGCATCCGTTCGAGGCGGGCCTGGCCGAACTCCCCGCCGCCGTGGGCGCGGTTGCGGCGGGCCTGGTGGCCGGCCGGGCGGCCCGCCGCCACTCGGTACGGGCGGTGGTCTCCGGCGGCCTGGCGGCCGTCGGCGTGGCCCTCGCGGCCCTGACCACGCTCGCGCAGTCCACCGGCTACCCGATCCTCGGCGCGGCCCTTCTGGTGGTCGGCGTCGGCGCCGGCTTCTCCTTCACGGTCACGGCGGACGTCATCCTCTCCAGCGTCCCCAAGGACCAGGCCGGCGCCGCCTCGGCGGTCTCCGAGACGGCGTACGAACTGGGCGCGGCCCTGGGCATCGCCCTGCTCGGCTCGATCGTGATGGGCGTCTACCGCGGCTTCCCGGCCCCGGCGGGCACCCCGGCCGCCGCCCACGAATCCCTGGGCGCGGCGGTGCAGGCCTCGACGGCCATGCCTCCCCACTCGGCGACCGAGATGCTGGCGGCGGCCCGGAACTCCTTCGTCCACGGCCTGCACCTGGCCTCGGGCGCGGGCGCCGTGGTCCTGCTGGCGACGGCAGTGGAGGCCTGGTTCCTGCTGAAGGGGCAGAAACTGGAAAGCGGCACGCAGGCGTGACACCTCACTTCTTGTAACCGAGCACCGTCATCATCCCGCTCTCCGAGTGGTACTGGTTGTGGCAGTGCAGCATCCACAACCCGGGATTGTCGGCGTCGAAGTCGAGCACCAGCTTGCGGTGCGGCAGCACGATCGTCGTGTCCTTCCGGGCCCCCGCCGAGTTCAGCCCGGTGACCGAGAACGTGTGCCCGTGCAGATGCATCGGATGCCACATGTCGGTCGCGTTGATGAGGGTCAGCCGCACCCTCTCACCGGCCCGCACCGCATGCCGCTGCCGCACGTCGTACGGCTTGTGGTCGAACCCCCAGTCGTACTTCTGCATCGTGCCCGTGATCCTGATCCGCAGGTCGCGGTCGGGCACCCGGTCGTCCATGGCGACGGACTCGGCCGGCAGCAGACGGCGCGCCGGCACGACCTCGCGGTCCAGCTCGTCCGGGCGGACATCCGGCGCCGGAAGGTTCCTTCCCTTGTCCGTGCGGAGGACCGCGAGCGCCTTGCCCTTCTTGCCCTCGGCGAGTGCGACCAGGGGGAAGACGCCGTCCTTGGCGGTGATGAGGACGTCGTACCGCTCGGCCATGCCGACGAGCAGGGCGTCGGTCCGCTTGTGCTGCACGGGGTAGCCGTCGGTGTGGGTGACGGTCATGGCGTGGTCGCCGAGTGCGACCCGGAAGGCCGTCTCGGAGCCCGCGTTGATGATGCGGATCCGGACACGGTCGCCGGGGCGGCAGCGGAAGACGGAGGGGTCGGTGCGCAGCCGCCCGTTGGCCAGGTAGTGGGGGTAGGCGACGTTGCCGCCCTCGCCGTGCAGCATGCGGCTGTGGGAGTCGCGCAGCACCCGGTCGGGGCCCGTTTGCTTGCTGGACCTGGAGGGTGTCGCGGACGCGCTCGCCGACCCGTGCGGGCTCGGGCTGCCGTGGCCGGGGCCCATGCCCATCCCCATGTGCATGGCCATGGAGCCGCCCGGCTTGAGCTGGTCGAGCACCTTGTCGGGGGTGGAGCCCTCGATGCCGTCGACCCAGTCGTCCAGGACGACGATCCACTCCTTGTCGTAGGCGAGGGGCTCCTTCGGGTCGTCGACGATGAACGGCGCGTACAGGGCGCGGTCGGGCTGCATGTCGACGTGTGAATGCAGCAGATACGTGCCCGGGTGGGCGGCGACGAAGCGGTAGACGAAGTCCGTCCCCGGCGCGATGCCGGGCTGGGTCAGGTCGGGAACGCCGTCCATGTCGCAGCGCAGCCGCACCCCGTGGGCGTGCAGCGTGGTCTTCTCGGTCAGCCGGTTGCTGAGGGTCAGGCTCAGGACGTCACCGGCGGTGACCCGCACCAGCGGCCCCGGGACCGACTCGTTGTAAGCCCAGCTGTGCACGGACTGCCCGCCCAGGTCCAGCAGGCTCTCGGCAGCCGTGAACGTGACCATGCGGACGGGGCCGGAGCCACGCTTCCGCTCGGTCGCGAGCACCTCTGGATCCGACGGGTTGACAAACCCCTTGGGTCCCTGCGGGACGAACGCCGCCGTCCGGGCCGTGTGCTGCGGGCCGGACCGGGAGGAGGAGTCCGAGTCGGAACAAGCGGCCAGGAGCTCCGCACCGGCGGCAGCGAACGGAGCAAGGAGCAGGGTACGCCGAGAAGGTTTCTGCATGTCTGAATAAGACATGCTGTGTGCTCATATGGCCGGTAAATGCGCAGGAATAACCGAAGTGTCGGGCCAGATTCCACCGCCAGGCGGACGTCAGGGATGTCAGGCGAACGGCAGACAGACGGGCACGGACCCCCGGTCCGTGCCCGTCCGCCGAAAGAGTGTCAGGCGGCCTTCGCCTTCGTCGCGTACATGTCCACGTACTCCTGCCCGGAGAGCCGCATGACCTCGGCCATCACCGAATCGGTCACGGCCCGCAGCACATAGCGGTCCCGGTCCATCCCCTCGTACCGGGAGAACTCCATGGCCTCGCCGAAGCGGACGGTCACCTTGCCGGGCCGCGGGATGCCCGCACCGCCCGGCTGCAGCTTGTCCGTGCCGATCATCGCGAACGGCACCACCGGCGCGCCGGTCATCAGCGTCAGCCGGGCGATGCCGGTACGGCCCCGGTACAGCCGGCCGTCGGGGGAGCGGGTGCCCTCGGGGTAGATCCCGAAGATCTTGCCCTCGTCCAGAACCCGCTTGCCGGTCATCAGTGCGGCGACACCGCCGCTCGCGCCGTCCCGGTCCACCGGGATCATGCCGACCCCGGTGAAGAACCAGGCCATCAGCCGGCCCTTGAAGCCCTTCCCGGTGACGTACTCGTCCTTGCCGATGAAGAACACCTGCCGCTTGCTCACCAGCGGCAGGATCATCGAGTCGATGAACGTCAGGTGGTTCCCGGCGAGGATGACCGGACCGTCTCCGGGGATGTGCTCCACGCCCTCCACCTGGAGGCGGAACATCAGGCGCATGATCGGTCCGAGCGCTGCCTTGATGAACGCGAAGCGGGACAACGGGTCCTCCGATGTCGAGGGGGCGGTATGAGTCTGTGCAGGTGAGGACATTACTCGCGGCTCTGTGGGGAGCGCACATCGAGCACCGTCGGTTCACCGAGGTCTTACGCACTGTTGACGTTGGTTTACCTGCGGTGCCGCCCAGGAGACAGCTCGCGACACGGTCGCGACGATGTGACGGAAGTCGCCGACAGACCGTCATGAGTCGCCGTTCGTCAGCCATACGGCGTCACCCGACCGTTGGGTCGGCGGTCTCCCGTCGGTCACGTCCGCAGCCCTACGATCAGCCGGCATCGAAGGGCGAAGGTCAGGAGAGCGCTCATGAACGCGAACGACTCGGACGAGCGGACACAGGTGAACGGTACGACCGGACGGCGGGCGCTGCTCGGTGCCGCGGTGCTCGGCGCCGGCGGAGCGGTCCTCGGACTGCCCGGCGCCGCCAGAGCGGCCGAGGCGAAGCAGTCCGGCCACGGCATCGGCGGCCTGAAGAGCCTGCCCAAGCCGACGGTCATCGGCCACCGGGGCGCCAGCGGCTACCGCCCGGAGCACACCTTCGGCTCCTACAACCTGGCCCTCGACCTCGGCGCCGACGTCGTCGAGGCCGGCGACCTGTGCCCCACCAAGGACGGCTACCTGGTCTGCCGTCACGAGCCCGAGATCGGCGGCACCACGGACGTCGCCGACCACAAGGAGTTCGCCGACCGCAAGACCACCAAGGTCCTGGACGGCATCCCCACCACCGGCTGGTTCACCGAGGACTTCACGCTCGCCGAGCTGAAGACACTGCGCGCGATCGAGCGCATCCCGGCCAACCGCCCGCACAACACGCTCTACAACGGCCGCTGGGAGATCCCCACCTTCGAGGAAGTCCTCAAGTGGCAGGACGAGCAGACCCGCAAGCGTGGCAAGCAGGTCTGGATCTACCCCGAGACCAAGCACCCCACCTACTTCCGCAAGCTGGGCCTCGGACTTGAGGAGCGGGTCGCCAAGCTGCTGCGCAAGTACGGCAAGGACAAGCGGAACTCGCCGGTCATCCTGCAGTCCTTCGAGCCGACCAGCATCCAGCGCCTGAACACGCTGGTCGACAACCCGCTGGTCGTCCTGCTCTCCGCCGCGAACACCCAGCCCTACGACTTCGTCGCGACCGGCGACCCGCGCACCGTCGCCGACCTGATCACGCCGAAGGGCCTGCGGGAGATCGCCGGCTACGCGCAGGGCATCGGCCCGACCGTGGACCTGATCATCCCGAAGGACGCGAACGGCAACTTCACCACGCCGAGCACGCTGGTCGCGGACGCGCACAAGGTGGGACTGATCCTGCACCCCTACACCATGCGCAACGAGAACCCCTTCCTGCCGCCGGCCTACCGCAAGGGCGGCGACGTCACCGCGTACGGCGATGTCTTCCCCGTCTTCCAGACGTACTTCGAGACCGGCATCGACGGAGTCTTCTCGGACAACGCCGACACCGCGATCCTGGCCCGCGACGCCTTCGTCAACGGCTGAGCCCCAGGACCCCGTTCGGGGTGTCTCCGGCCGCCCCGGCAACCTGCCCCGGGGCGGCCGCGTCGTTCCGCATATGACGCACGACCTGGTTGCCGCCCTGGGCCCCCTGCTCACCGCCGAGGCCTCTGCCGAGGCATATGCCTGCGGAAGCGATCCCGGCGACCTGGAACAGACCGTCTGGCTCCGTCTGCTGGAGCGGCTGGAGACCCACGGCCCGCCACGGGCCCCCGAGGACTGGCTGCGCAGAGCCGTCAGGGCCGAGTCCCGCCGCACCCGTCGTACGACACGGCATGAACGCTCCTACGGCACCGAACCCACCGACCACACCACCCCCACCCCCGAACAGCGCGCCGTCACCACCGCCCACCACCGCGCCCTGCGCGAGGCGGTCGCCCGCCTCCCCGGCCGCTGCCCCCGCCTCCTCCAGGCCCTGCTCTCCCCGAAGGACCTGACATACCGGGAGATCGCGGGGGAGTTGGGTATCTCACAGGGCAGTCTGGGACCGGAACGTTCCAGATGTCTGGGATGTCTGCGCCGATTGTTGACGCCGGAGGTTGCGTCCCGCGAAGCGCGGGGATAGGAGTGAGAACGACAGGCGATCAGGTGAGCGGGAGGCGTGCGCACATGGGCATGAGCGTGACCATCTCGGTGGCGACCGAGCAGGACGCAGAGCAGATCTTCAGGCTCCAGTACCTGTGCTTCCAGAGCGAGGCGGCGCTGTACGGCAACTACCGCATCGACCCGCTCGTCCAGAGCCTCGACTCGGTCCGCCAGGAGGTCGCCTCCGACTGCGTCTTCGTCGCCCGCCTCGGCGAGGAGGTCGTCGGCTCGGTCCGCGGCTCGGTCACCGAGGACGGCGCCGCCGCCATCGGCAAGCTCTGCGTCCACCCCCGCCTCCAGGGCCACGGCATCGGCGCGAGGCTGCTGCGCGCGGCGGAGGCGGCACTGGAAGGAGAACGCGGAGCCAAGAAGTTCCGCCTGTTCACCGGCCACAGGAGCGAGGGCAACCTGCGCCTGTACCGCCGGGTCGGCTACGAGACGGTAGGCACGTCAAAGGGCCAGGACGGCGTACCCATGATCGTCCTGGAAAAGCCGGCCAGCACGTACGCGACAACGGCCTAGCTTCTCAACGCCCCGAACCGGAGCGCCCCGAAAGGGGCGCGGGGCTGTGTTCGATTTGCGGCCACCACCGCGCGGGCGCGACCGGCCACAACGGTCCGCAGTCGCCCATGTCGCTCAGCCCTCCTGCTGCTTGGGCGCCTTCCGCAACCAGTACAACGCGGAAACCGGCAACAGCACAGGAATGAACACGTACCCCATCCCGTAGTCCGACCACACGGTCGCGTCCGGGAACGCAGAAGGGTCGACGAGGGTCCAGGTACCCACGATCAACACCCCGGCGAGCTCGGCGGCACAGCACACCTGTGCCGCCTTGCGCGCGGCCTCGCCGCCCCGCACGAGCGTGTACGTGATGAACCCGTACACCACCCCCGCGACCGCCGACAGCGAGTACGCGAGCGGCGCCCGGTCGAACTCGGTCGCGATCTGGTACACGGATCGCGACACGGCCCCGACGACCATCACGCCGTAGAACCACACGAGAAGCGTGCCCGGCCCACTGGTGAGCCGCTTCGGCCTCTGCTCCACGGTCGTCATCTCACCCTCCCCAGATGTCATAGAGCCGCACCTCCAGCACGGCCAGCACCACACCGCCCGCGGCGACGGTCACGGAACCCCATCGGGTCCGTTCGGCGAGCGACATGAACCCCGCGGCAGGGACACACGCGAACGCCCCCAGCAGATAGGCCACGAAGATCGTCGTACCCTGCGCCGGTTTGTCGCCCCGCACCAGCAGCACGATCCCGGCCACCAGCTGGATCACCGCCAGCACCGACACCACGGCCATCCCGATGAAGTGCCAGTCCTTCGTCGGCTGGTCCCGGTACGCGGCCCAGCCGCACCACGCGGCGAGCAGCAGCGCGGCGACTCCGGTCACCAGCAGCAGGGCATTGAGCATGCGGTGACCTTATTACGGCCGAAAAGGCCCGACGTCGTCGCCCCCGCCCTGCGCCGTAGGGTCGGGACCATGACGCTCCGGACGATCCACGCACAAGCCCTGCTCTTCGACAACGACGGCACCCTGGTCTCCTCCCTCGCCTCCGTGGACCGCTGCTGGACCCGCTGGGCCGTCGAGTACGGCGTCACCGAGGACTTCGCCCGCGTCGAACTGCACGGCCGCCCCGCCGCCGAGATCGTCGCCGACCTGCTCCCCGCCCACCTCGTCCCGGAGGCGGTCGCCCGGGTCGAGCAGCTGGAGGTGGAGGACGTCCCCAACGGCGGTGTCCAGCTGCTCCCCGGCACCGCCGTCCTGCTCGACTCCCTCCCCGCCGACCGCTGGGCCGTCGTCACCTCCGCCACCCGCCGGCTCGCCGAGGCCCGCCTGGACGCGGTCGGGATACGACCGAAGACGCTGATAGCCGCGGACGACATCACCCGCGGCAAGCCCGACCCCGAGCCCTACCTCCTCGCCGCCCGCAGGCTGGGCGTCGACCCGGCCGGCTGCGTGGTCTTCGAGGACGCCCCGGCCGGTCTCCAGGCAGGCCGCGCCGCCGGGATGACCACCGTGGCGTTGACCACAACCCACCAGGCGCATGAGCTGGACGCCGACCTCGTGGTGCAGGACCTCTCGGCCCTGTCGGCGCTGGTCACCGACCACGTCGTCGAGATCTCGACGCGCGGCTGACGTGCGTCCGCCGCTGTCCAGCATGCGGACAGCGGCGGCCTGTCAGGACCGTCCGTCTGGTTTACTGATCGCATGACCACGACGAGCGACCGCACCCCTGCGACCGAGGCGACCATGACGCCCGGTGCTCGTTGTATGTGTCGAATGTGCGCCTTCTAGAGGGCCCCCGCACCACCCCAGAGCCTCGCGCCCCGAAGCGAGCCGCCGCCGTGGCCTGTCCGTACGCCCTGAGCCGTATGTGACCCGGCTGCCCCGCGCACATTTTCCCTCCCGTACCAGGGCACACCCACGCCCGCGTACTCAACAGTGATGGAATCCCAGTGATCACCACAACGGGCCTGACCAAGGTCTACCGCTCCCGCGGCCGCGAGATCACCGCCCTCGACGGGGTCGATCTGCATGTCCGCGAGGGCGAGGTGTACGGCGTCATCGGCCAGTCCGGCGCCGGCAAGTCCTCGCTCATCCGCTGCGTCAACCTCCTGGAGCGTCCCACCGCCGGCACCGTGACGGTCGGCGGCCAGGACCTCACCGCCCTCGCCGGACGCGGCCCCCGGGCCGGCAAGGAGCTGCGGCAGGCACGCAGCCGTATCGGCATGGTCTTCCAGCACTTCAACCTGCTCTCCTCCCGGACCGTCCAGGACAATGTCGAGCTGCCGCTCGAAATCCTCGGCACGTCGGGGAAGGAACGTTCCCGCAAGGCGCTGGAGCTGCTCGACCTCGTCGGTCTCGGCGACAAGGCGAGGGCCTACCCGGCCCAGCTCTCCGGCGGTCAGAAGCAGCGTGTCGGTATCGCCCGCGCACTCGCCGGCGACCCCAAGGTGCTGCTCTCCGACGAGGCCACCAGCGCCCTCGACCCGGAGACCACCCGCTCCATCCTCCAGCTGCTGCGCGACCTGAACCGGCAGCTGGGCCTGACCGTCCTGCTCATCACGCACGAGATGGACGTGGTGAAGTCGATCTGCGACTCGGCCGCCCTCATGGAGAAGGGCCGCATCGTCGAGTCCGGGACCGTCAGTGAGCTGCTCGGCACCCCCGGGTCCGAACTGGCCGCCGCACTCTTCCCGGTGGGCGGCGAGGCCTCCGGCGACGACCGCACCGTCCTCGACGTCACCTTCCGCGGCGAGGCCGCCACCCAGCCGGTCATCTCCCAGCTCTCCCGCACCTACAACATCGACATATCGATCCTCGGCGCCGCCATCGACACCGTCGGCGGCCTTCAGATCGGCCGGATGCGCATCGAACTGCCCGGCCGCTACGAGGACAACGTGGTGCCCATCGGCTTCCTGCGCGAACAGGGCCTGCAGATCGACGTGGTGGGCCAGGAGCCCGCGCTGGTGAAGGAAGGTGCCAAGTGAGCTGGACTGATTGGTCTGCGATGCAGCCGCTGCTGTCCCAGGCGTGTTGGGACACCCTCTACATGGTCGGCTGGTCCACGCTGATCGCCGTCGTCGGCGGACTCCCGCTCGGCGTCCTGCTCGTCCTCACCGACCGCGGCGGACTGCTCCAGAACGTGCTGGCCAACAAAGTCATCGGGCAGATAGTGAACATCGCCCGCTCGATGCCGTTCATCATCCTCATGGTCGCGCTGATGAACTTCACGCGCTCGATCACCGGGACGACCATCGGCCGCGAGGCCGCCATCGTGCCGCTCGCCATCGGTGCCATCCCGTTCTTCGCGCGTCTGGTCGAGACGGCCGTCCGCGAAGTGGACGGCGGGCTCGTGGAGGCCGTGCAGTCGATGGGCGGCAACACCTGGACCGTCGTACGGAAGGTCCTCGTACCGGAGTCGCTGCCCTCGCTGATCTCCTCCACCACGACCACGATCGTCGCGCTCATCGGCTACTCGGCCATGGCCGGCACGGTGGGCGCCGGCGGGCTCGGCGACATCGCCATCCGGTACGGGTACCAGCGCTTCGAGACCGAGCTGATGTGGATCACCGTGGCGATCCTCGCCGTCGTCATCTCGCTCATCCAGTTCGCCGGCGACTACACGGCCCGCTCCCTGCACCGGCGCGGCGGACAGTCCGGCCCGGCGCCGAAGCTGCGGCTGCTGAAGGCCTCGACGGCCACCAGCAAGACCGTCTGAGCCGCTCGCACCCCCCACAGATTTCCCCGCACCACCCACCGCGGGGTCGCTCCACCCTTAAGGAAAGGCACTTTTCGTGCGTAACACCGCCAAGCTCACCACCGCCGTCCTCGCCGCCGGAGCCCTCACCTTCGGGCTCACCGCCTGCGGCTCGGGCAAGGACTCCGCCTCCGGCTCCTCCGACTACAGCGGACCGCTGGTCGTCGCCGCGAGCCCGACCCCGCACGCCGAGATCCTGAACTACGTCAAGGACCACCTGGCGAAGAAGGCCGGACTCGACCTGGAGGTCAAGGAGTTCCAGGACTACATCGTGCCGAACACCGCGACCGAGGACGGCTCGGTGGACGCCAACTACTTCCAGAACCAGCCGTACCTCGACGACTTCAACAAGAAGCGCGGCACCCACATCGTGCCCGTCGTCACGGTCCACCTGGAGCCGCTCGGCCTCTACTCCCACAAGGTCAAGAGCGCCGACGCGCTCAAGAGCGGTGCGACCGTCGCCGTCCCGAACGACGCGGTGAACGAGGCGCGTGCCCTCAAGCTGCTCGCCGCCAACGGGCTCATCACCCTCAAGGACGGTGCCGGCAGCGAGGCGACCCCGCAGGACATCGCCAGGAACCCGAAGAACCTCCAGTTCAAGGAGGTCGAGGCGGCCCAGACCGCGCGCTCCCTGGACGACGTGGACGCCGCGGTGATCAATGGCAACTACGCCATCTCGGCCGGTATCAAGCCCGCCAAGGACGCCCTCGTCCTGGAGTCCGCGAAGAACAGCCCGTACGGCAACTTCCTCGCCGTGAAGAAGGGCAACGAGAAGGACCCGCGGGTGAAGAAGCTCGCCAAGCTCCTGACGTCGCCCGAGGTCAAGAAGTTCATCGAGGACAAGTACCAGGGCTCGGTCATCCCGTCCTTCTGATCGTCCCTCCGACGGCAGCTGTACGACTTTCCGACGGCACGTATACGGCGTATCGCCACGCACGGGGTCCACTCGCTCACCGCGGGTGGACCCCGTCGTGCGGTTCAGTGGTTTCATGCTGCATGCTGGGCAGTTCGCAGGGCCCTGAAGGATTTCCGAAGGTTACGGAGTGGCGCATGGCTAGCACCTTCCCCAACATCTCCATCAGCACGGAGCGGTTGGTGCTGCGTCCCCTCGACGAGGACGACGTGCCCGCCCTGACCGAGATGATGAACGACGAGCAGGTCGCGGCCTGGACCGACGTGCCCCAGCCGTTCACCGAGGACGCGGCCCGGCACTGGATCACCGACTACGCCTCCGCCGAGCGCACCGAGGGGCGGGGCCTCGACCTCGCGGTCACCGAGTTCCTCACCCAGCGCCTGGTCGGCGTCATCCAGCTCACCAAGACCAACTGGCACATCCGGTCGACCGAGTTGTCGTACATCATCGCCCCCTGGGCCCGCGGCGAGGGCTACGCCTCCGAGGCCGCGCTCGCCACCGCCCACTGGCTCTTCGGCGACCAGAAACTCGAACGCATCGAGATCCGTACCGCCGCCGACAACACCGCCTCCCAGCAGGTGGCCCAGAAGATCGGCTCGATCAGCGAGGGCGTGCTGCGCAACGCCTGCATAGTCCACGTCCGCACCGAGGACGGCACCTGGGCGGACGTGCGCACCGACTTCATCGTGTGGAGCCTGCTCCCGGAGGACCTGGACGGCGCGGGCGAGGAACTCGCCGAGAGCGGTGGCTTCACCTCCTGGAACTGACGCCGACGGGACTCGCCCCGCCGCGCGCCGGACAGCTCCACCAGGTACTCTCACGGAGCCCGCCCACGGGCCCCGGACCATGACGACCTGCGAAAACCCTGGAGACTGACGACGATGGCCGACCGGGTCACGGTGATCGGCTGGGACGGCTCGCCCCTGACCGCCGCAGGACGCGGCGCGCTCGGCGCCGCCACGCTCGTCGCGGGCGCGGCCCACCATCTCGCCCTCCCCGAGGTGCCACAGACCGCCGAGCGCATCCGCCTCGGCAGCGTCGCCCTCGCCGCCCGCCGTATCGCCGGCCACCGCGGCACCGCGGTGGTGCTCGCCGACGGCGACCCCGGCTTCTTCGGCGTCGTACGGACCCTGCGCGCGCCCGAGTTCGGCCTGGAGGTCGAGGTCGTCCCCGCCGTCTCCTCGGTGGCCGCCGCCTTCGCCCGCGCCGGCATGCCCTGGGACGACGCCCAGGTGGTCGTCGCACACCGGCGCACCCTGCGACGCGCGGTGAATGTGTGCCGCGCCCACACCAAGGTCGCCGTCCTCACCTCACCCGGCGCCGGACCCGCCGAACTCGGCCTGCTGATGGAGGGCGTCCACCGCACCTTCGTCATCTGCGAGGAACTCGGCACCGACCGCGAGCAGGTCAGCGTCGTCACCTCCGACAAGGCCGCCGACCACACCTGGCGCGACCCCAACGTCGTCATCGTCATCGGCGGTCCTTCCGCACCGTTGGCGGCCGGCGAGGGCAGTGGCTGGATCGCGGGCCGGGACCCGTCGGCCGGCCCGCGCGGCTGGGTGCAGCCGGATGCGGAGTACGGCGAGGGAGCCGCGCTCGGCGAAGGGGAAACGGATCTGCTGAGGGCCGCCCAACTCGCCCGGCTGGGCCCCCGGATGGGGGACCTGGTCTGGGACATCGGGTGCGGCAGCGGCGCGTTCGCCACCGAGGCCGCGCGCGCCGGAGCCGCCGTCATCGCCGTCGACCGGGACCTCGCGGCCTGCGTCCGCAGCGAGTCGGCCGCCCGCAAGTTCGGGGTCCAGCTCCAGATCGTGCACGGCGGTGCGCCCCATGTGCTGGAGAACCTGCCCGAACCCGATGTCGTCCGGGTCGGCGGCGGGGGAGCGGCCGTGGTCACCGCGGTCGCCGACCGCCGCCCGCAGCGCATCGTCACCCATGCCGCCACCCGCGACGCGGCCGAACTCATCGGACGCGACCTGACCGAGCACGGATATCAGGTCGAGTGCGCACTCCTGCAGTCCGTCGAACTCGACACCAGGGCCTGGACGGAGACCGAGCGGCACGTCGCGTTCCTGCTCAGCGGCGTTCTTCCCGAACGCGCCCCGTGATCCTGTTGTCATACTGCGCGCGGTAGGCTGGCCGATCGCTGCACCGCACCGGTGGCCCGGAAATTCGTTCGTCAATATCCGGAAAACGCGCCTCTTTTGGGGCGGGTGTGGTACGGCAGAACCGGGGACGCGCAACGTGGCGCAGTCCACAGCGGGCTGTCGCGGATCACGCTGTCGCGACGGTCGAACGGCCGGGACAATGCCACTGAATGGCTTTGTCGCCTTTTCCGGCGGGTCGTTCGTGCCGCTGGGCACGCACGCTCGTTCTTCACTGCGGGGCGGTCGGTGCGCCGTCCCGGGTGAGCTGGTCGTAGAAGGCACTAACCGATGGGCGAGGGGTACGCATGACGGACACCGGCCAGGTCCCGGGCGAGGGACTGCCGGAGAGCGCAGGCATGGTGGAACAGCCGGGCGTTCCCGCGCACGGCGCGTACACCTACCTCTCCGAGTCGCCCGCCGAGGACGAAGACCTCTTGCTGCCGGGCACCCAGGGCGCCTGGGGCAACGAAGTGCCGCCGCCGGCCCCGGAGCCGGTCGTCGAGACCGTCCACGAGCCCGGCCCGCACGAGACGGACGGCCGGGACAGCGGGTCGGTCGACCTCAGCGCCGTCCGGCTGCCCAACTCGGTACCGGCGTCCCCGATCCTCTCGGTGCCCCACGATCCTGCGGCCGCCCCGGCCCCGCGCCGCCCGCTGCACCTCGGTCCGCCGATCCCCGACACCTCCGCCAGTCCGGTCCGCTCCCTCGCCGACCGTGGGCCGGCCGGCACGCCGGTCCGGCAGCCGGGCCTGCCGACGGCCGGTCCCGAGTACCTCGACGCACAGCCGCTGCACGAGGCCGCGCCTCAGTCGGCCGCGCCCTGGGGCGCGCCGCAGACGGCGGTCCCGCAGGCCGCCGTCCCGCAGGCCGCGCCGGTGGCACAGGTGAGCGCACAGGCCCCGGCTGGCGAAACGGTTGTTCCGGCACCGGAGACGGTCACTCCCGAGGCTCCCCTGGCTCCCGTGGCTTTCGCCCAGGAGTCCGTGGTGGCTCAGCACTTCCCCGCTGCCGATCCGTCCGGCGTCGCAGGCGTCGCGGCGGAGCAGCAGGCACCGGTGGGAGTCGAGATGCGGGCCGACACCGAGTACGGTCCGGAGGGCGCGGCCCAGCCGGTCGACGGGGGCGTTCCGGTACCCGTTGCCGAACCGACGGCACCGCAGGTTGCGCAGGCCCCGGAAGGCGTTCAGGGGCCTGTGACGGGTGCCGTGGCGGAGGCTGGGCCAGTGGTCGCGGAGGCTCCGGAGGCGCCGCAGGTTCCGGAGATCCCGCAGGTTGCGCCGGTTCCTGAGGTTCCGGCGGGGCAGGACGCGGTGCCGGCCCCCGGTGCCGGAGTGGCTCCCGGCTCGTTTGCCGATCCTGAGGCGGTGCCGGTGGTGGAGGCAGTGGTTCCGGAGCCGGCCGCCCAGGCCGTGGTGGCCGAGCCGGTGCATCCCGTGGCGCCCGTCGTGCCGGAGCCGCAGATCGTGGAGCCGGTCGTACCCGAGCAGCTCGCAGAGACCATCGCGCCCGAACCCGTTCCGGTGCCCGAGCCCGTTCCCGCCCCGGAAGCCGCCCCGGCCGATGCCGGTCAGCCGGTGGTCACCGCGCCGCCCGTGCCGGTGCAGCCCGAGGAGGCCGTTGCCGAGGCGCCCGCCCCAGCGGCCGTCGCCGAGGCCCCGCAGCAGCCGGAGCCCTTCGCCCCCGCCGCCCCGGAGGCCGAACAGGCCGCCCCGGACGCCGTAGCGCCGGAGGCTCCGGCCGAGTTCCCCGCGGCGGCTGTCGCACCGCCGGCCGAGGCCGCTGCCCCCGAGTTCCCTGAGCCGGCGCCTGCCCAGCCCCTCGCCGGCCCTCAGACCCAGGGCGCCGCCGCGGCCCAGCCCGAGGAGCCCCCGGCGGCCGTTCCGACGGAAGCCACGGCCGACCAGACCCTCGGCGAGTTCGTCGCCGTCGACGGCCAGGTGCCGACCACCCCGCATCTCGCCCCGACCCCGCCGCACCCGTTGGTCCTCCCCGCCCAGGACCAGGGCGAGACCGTACGGGAGCAGGCCGCCACCGTCCCCGCGCCCCGTGAGGCCGAGCCCGGTCCCGGTCCGGTGGCGGACCCCGATGTCGTACAGCGAGCGGAGGACCTGGAGACCAGGGCCGCCGACCAGGAAGAGAGCACGGCCCCCGTGGCAGAAGCACGTCAGTCCACCGGCCCGGCCGCGCCCGCCTACGACGACGCCGAGCGCGAGGCCGTCCTCAAGGTCATGCGTGAACGCCGTGACATCCGCAACGGCTTCCGCGGCGACCCGATCCCGCACGAGGTGCTGCTGCGTGTCCTGGAGGCCGCCCACACCGCGCCCTCCGTCGGCCACTCCCAGCCCTGGGACTTCGTCGTCATCCGGTCCGCCGAAACCCGGCGCAGCATGCACGAACTGGCCATGCGCCAGCGCGACGCCTACGCCAAGTCCCTCCCCAAGGGCCGCGCGAAGCAGTTCAAGGAACTGAAGATCGAGGCCATCCTCGACACCCCGGTCAACATCGTCGTCACCGCCGACCCGACCCGCGGCGGCCGCCACACCCTCGGCCGGCACACCCAGCCGCAGATGGCGCCCTACTCCGCGGCCCTCGCCGTCGAGAACCTCTGGCTCGCCGCCCGCGCCGAAGGCCTCGGCGTCGGCTGGGTCAGCTTCTTCGACGAGCGCGAGATGGTCCGCGCGCTGGGGCTGCCCGAGCACCTCGAGGTCATCGCCTACCTGTGCGTCGGCTACGTCGACGAGTTCCCGGACGAGCCCGAGCTGATGCAGGCCGGCTGGTCCAAGCGGCGCCCGCTGTCCTGGGTGGTGCACGAGGAGACGTACGGCCGCCGTGCCCTGCCCGGCGAGGACCCGCACGACCTGCTCGCCGAGACCGTCGCCGGGATCCGCCCGCTGGACGCCAAGGCGCTCGGCGAGGCCTGGGAGAGGCAGAAGCGGATGACCAAGCCGGCCGGCGCGCTCGGCATGCTGGAGATCATCTCCGCCCAGCTGTCCGGCCTGTCCCGGCAGTGCCCGCCGCCGATCCCGGAGCCCGCGGCCGTCGCGATCTTCGCCGGCGACCATGGCGTGCACGCGCAGGGCGTCACCCCCTGGCCCCAGGAGGTCACCGCGCAGATGGTGGCCAATTTCCTCGGCGGGGGAGCGGTCTGCAACGCGTTCGCGTCCCAGGTGGGCGCCGAGGTGTGCGTGGTGGACGTCGGTGTCGCCTCCGAGCTCCCGGCGACGCCAGGTCTGCTGCCCCGCAAGGTCCGCGCGGGCACGTCCGACATGACGACCGGCCCGGCGATGACCCGCGAGGAGGCCAAACAGGCCATCGAGGTGGGCATCGAGACCGCTCGCGACCTGGTGGCGGCCGGCAACAAGGCCCTGCTCACCGGTGAAATGGGCATCGCCAACACCACGGCGTCCGCCGCGCTCATCTCCGTCTACACCGGAGCCGACCCCGCCGAGGTCACCGGCCGAGGCACCGGCATCAACGACGAGACCCTCGCCCGCAAGACCGAGGTCGTCCGCCGCGCCCTGGACATCCACCAGCCGGACCCGGCCGACCCCATCGGCGTCCTGGCCGCGGTCGGCGGCTTCGAACACGCGGCGTTGGTCGGCCTGTTGCTCGGCGGCGCCTCCCTTCGCACCCCGGTGATCCTGGACGGCGTCAGCGCAGGCGCGGCAGCGCTCGTGGCCCGCGCGATCGCCCCCGAGGTCCTGGCCGCCTGCATCGCGGGCCACCGCAGCGCGGAGCCCGGCCATGTCGCCGCCCTCAACAAACTGGGCCTGCGCCCCCTGGTCGACCTGGACCTGCGCCTGGGCGAAGGCACGGGCGCGTTGCTGGCGCTTCCGCTGGTGCAGAGCACGGCGAGGGCGATGCACGAGGTGGCCACGTTCGACTCTGCGGGCGTGACCGAGAAATAGGCAGGGCAGTTCCGGGTCTCCTCTTGGCCAACCAGGTGGTTGTGTCCACCCGTTCCGCCGGGACGGAACGGGTGGACACAACCACCCACAGCCGTGCACCCGGCCCGCAACGCTCAGCCATCGGACACCTGACCCGTCAAAACCCGGTGCCGCTTAAAATGCCCACGTCAGGGCACCGAACACCGCCGCCACACCAGGGAGCCGCACCCTCATGGCCGAACACCCCGCCTACCCAGTAGGCCTCCGCCTCACCGGCCGCAAGGTGGTCGTCCTCGGCGCCGGGCAGGTGGCTCAGCGCCGTCTCCCCGCCCTTGTCGCGGCAGGCGCCGACATCACCCTCGTATCCCCCGAGGCGACCCCCTCGGTCGAGGCCATGGCGGACGCGGGCGAGATCACCTGGCTCCGGCGCCCGTACCAGGACGGCGATCTCACCGAGGCCTGGTACGCCCTCATCGCCACCAGCGACACCGACGCCAACACCGCCGCCTCCGCCGAGGCCGAGCGCCACCGCGTCTGGTGCGTCCGTTCCGACGATGCCGATCAGGCCACCGCCTGGACCCCGGCCACCGGCCACAGCGAGGGCGTCACGGTCGCCGTGCTCACCACCGACGCGCGGGGCCGCGACCCCCGCCACACCGCCGCCATCCGGGACGCGGTCGTCGAAGGTCTGCGCGACGGCACCCTCGTCGCCCCGCACCACCGCACCCGCACCGCGGGCGTCGCCCTGGTCGGCGGCGGCCCCGGCGACCCCGACCTGATCACGGTGCGCGGCCGCCGCCTCCTCGCCGAGGCCGACGTCGTGATCGCCGACCGCCTCGGCCCCCGCGACCTGCTCGCCGAACTCCCCCCGCATGTCGAGGTGATCGACGCGGCGAAGATCCCGTACGGCCGTTACATGGCCCAGGAGGCCATCAACAACGCCCTGATCGAACACGCCAAGCAGGGCAAGTCGGTCGTACGGCTGAAGGGCGGGGACCCCTATGTCTTCGGCCGGGGCATGGAGGAGGTCCAGGCGCTCGCCGAGGCCGGCATCCCCTGCACGGTCGTGCCCGGCATCTCCAGCTCGATCTCCGTGCCGAGCGCGGCCGGTATCCCGGTCACGCACCGGGGCGTCGCGCATGAGTTCACCGTGGTCAGCGGCCATGTCGCGCCGGACGACGAGCGGTCGCTCGCCGACTGGCCGTCCCTCGCGAAGCTCACCGGGACCCTGGTGATCCTGATGGGCGTCGACAAGATCGGGCAGATCGCCAAGACCCTGGTCGCCCACGGCAAGTCCCCGGACACCCCGGTCGCCCTGGTCCAGGAGGGCACGACCGCCGCCCAGCGCAGGGTCGACGCGACCCTCGCCACGGTCGCGGAGGTCGTGCGCGCCGAGGAAGTGAAGCCCCCGGCGGTCATCGTCATCGGCGAGGTCGTGAACGGCGGCCCGAACCCGTCCGCCGGAGCGGCACCGGCGTAACCCCGGGTAACACAACCCGCTCCAGCCCGTTGGCACCACACCCAGGACAAGGCAGTATCACCCTGTGGCCGATCTCATCACCGTTGAGGATCCCGACGACCCGCGCCTGCGCGACTACACGGGCCTGACCGACGTCGAGTTGCGCCGCAAGCGCGAACCGGCCGAGGGTCTGTTCATCGCCGAGGGCGAGAAGGTCATCCGCAGGGCGAAGGACGCGGGCTACGAGATGCGTTCGATGCTGCTGTCCGCCAAGTGGGTCGACGTCATGCGCGATGTCATCGACGAACTCCCGGCCCCCGTCTACGCGGTCAGCCCCGAGCTCGCCGAGAGGGTCACCGGGTACCACGTGCACCGCGGCGCGCTCGCCTCCATGCAGCGCAAGCCGCTGCCGACGGCGACCGAGCTGCTGCGCACCACCCGCCGGGTCGTCGTCATGGAGTCGGTCAACGACCACACCAACATCGGTGCGATCTTCCGCTCGGCGGCGGCCCTCGGCATGGACGCGGTGCTGTTGTCCCCGGACTGCGCCGACCCCCTCTACCGCCGCAGCGTGAAGGTCTCGATGGGCGCGGTCTTCTCCGTGCCGTACGCCCGTCTCGACACCTGGCCCAAGGGACTCGACTCGGTCCGCGAGGCCGGGTTCACGCTGCTCGCCCTCACTCCGGACGAAAAGGCCCGCAGTCTCGACGAGGCCGCCCCGCACCGGATGGACAGGGTCGCCCTGATGCTCGGCGCGGAGGGCGACGGCCTCTCCACCCAGGCGCTGGTCGCCGCCGACGAATGGGTCCGCATCCCGATGTCCCACGGCGTCGACTCCCTCAACGTCGGCGCGGCGGCCGCGGTCGCCTTCTACGCGGTGACCACCGGCCGCCCGGAGGCGTAGGCCCCTGTCTGCTCCGGACCCCTACTCCCTGAGAGTCACCCACTGCGCTGGTACGACGCCACGGGGCACGCCCATCCCGTTCGCCGGACCGGAACAGCCCTGAGCCAGTGCGATCCCCAGCGCCACCAGCAGGGTCACCACGACGAACACGAACAGCCGCTGGCGCAGCAGCCGGGGATTGGCAGGGCGCCGTCCGGTGCCCGTGGGACGCGGCGCCGGACGCCCCGTACCACCGCGTGACGCGGGCCGGTTCCCGCCGGCGTTCGGGTTCCCGGGCCGGGTGCCGTTGCCGCGCGGAGCAGGCGTGGGACGCGTGCCGCCCGGCCGGGACGGCATACCGCCGTTCGCCCGTGGACCGCTGCCGCCGCGCGAGGGCGCGTTGCCCCGCACCGGCGTGCCCGCCGAGGACTGCGGCCGCCGCTGGGTGCGCTGTGGCTCCGGGTAGGTCTCGGTGAGCCGCCCGGTGGGCCGGTCCGCCTCCGCGGCACGCGGCGCCGGCGGCCGTACGTCGGGCAGCCCCTGCGCCTCACGTGCGGCGATCTCCTTCAGCCGGAGCGACAGCTGCAGCGTGCTCGGCCGGTCCTCCGGGTCCTTCGCGAGACAGGCCCGCACCAGCGGCGCCAGCGCGTCCGGCACCCCGTACAGCTGCGGCTCCTCGTGGACGACCCGGTAGAGCATCACCTCGGAACTGCCGTGTCCGAAGGGCGAGTCACCGGTGGACGCGTACGCCAGGGTCGCGCCGAGCGAGAACACGTCCGTGGCCGGGGTGACCGCCGCCCCGCGTACCTGCTCGGGCGCGAGGAACCCGGGGGAGCCCACCGCCGTACCGACGTGGGTGAGCGTGGAGGCGCCGGTCGCCCAGGCGATGCCGAAGTCGATGATCCGCGGTCCCTTCGGGGACAGCAGGATGTTGGACGGCTTGAGATCCCGGTGGACGACGCCGGCCTCGTGCACGGCGACCAGGCCCTCGGACAGCGCCGCGCCGACCGCCGCCGCATCCGCCGCGCCCAGCGGGCCGTCGTCGGCGACCTTGTCGTGCAGCGAGGGACCGGGCACGTACTGGGTGGCGAACCACGGCCGCTCGGCCTCCAGGTCCGCGGCGACCAGCCGTGCCGTGCAACCGCCCCTGATCCGCCGGGCCGCCGAGACCTCACGGGCGAAACGGGACCGGAACTCCTGGTCCTCCGCCAGATCGGGCCGGATCACCTTCAGCGCGACCCGCTGCCCCTTCTTGTCGGAGCCGAGATACACCACGCCCATCCCGCCGGCGCCGAGCCTTCGGTGAAGCCTGAACGAGCCGACGACGCGCGGGTCCTCGCGCCTCAGGCGCATCATCGCCATGTTCATCCCCGCTGCCCGGTCCGTCTGACGTGGCACAGCTTACGTTTCCACGGCCGCCCGCGCGCAGAGGCCGCGCCCTCTCGGCCCGACGGATTGTCAGTGCCGGGTGCGAGACTTGAGGAGTGGTCAAGAAGACGCCGATATCGGCGCCTTTGACTACTTGTCCGCTCCAACGAGCCGTCACAGGAGGGGGATTGAGGCTGTGAAGGGTGACCGAGTGGAGATAGTCGTCGACGCCGGCGACACGACCCGTACGTACGAGGTGGTGGCTGGCCGGGCGGGCCGCCGGGTGGAGACGGCGGTACGACGAGGGGTGGTGGAAGTGAGCGAAGTCACGCGAAACGGCAGTGTCGTCCGTACGGCCCGTTTCATGGCGACCCGGGTCCTGGCCCTCGTGGAGCAGCCGGTACCCCGCGAGGACAGCTCGGAAAAACCGGGAAGGACCGGGCACCCCCTCCGGGAAGACCCCGAGGCGTAGGACGAGGTGTAGGACCTGTCTCCACCCAGGGTAGTAGAGCGCAGGTCACGGCTCATCCTCTCGGAGGCCCGCGATTCGGTACGAGGGCATGACGTCCCCGAGGTGTCCCGCGCCTAGATTTGAGGTCAAGCGGCGGGTGCAGCACTCGTCCCCCGAGGTCAGACACCCGCCGCTGCCAAGACAACTGAACGGTCAGGAGAGGGACCATGGCTCTTACGGCACAGCGGACACACACCACCCGCCCCCGCCGACAGGGCCGCCGCCACCCCCTGGTGGCGACGCTGATGGCCCTTCCCCTGGCGGCCCTGCTCCTCCTCGTCTTCGACGGCTGGGAGACAGTGGCCACACAGGCGTCGTCCGTGGGAGTGATGCTGGGGCGCTGAGCGGCGACCCCAGGCCCGGAAGAGCGGTCCGGGCGGGGACATCCACCCATGAAACCCCGTGGGGACGGGGGTGCGGCGGACGGCAAAATGCCGGCGCAGCTGGGGAGCTGCGCCGGCATTGCTTTTACATGGCTGCGGGCAGTCGTGCCGCTGGGGCGATGGGGGTCCCCCCGCTCCAGCGAAGCCGAGAGTGGGGGAGGGTGGGCGCAGCTGCACCCCGCCGGCGCCGGCAAGCGAAACCCCGGTACCCCAACCCCCACGCCGGCCAGCTGTGAACGCCGCGCCGCCACACCCGCGTACGCTCACCGCAGCAAGTCGTACCACCCCGGGGGACCCGTGACCGCAGACGTAATACCCCAGCTGACCGCCAAGGTCAGAGCCGCCGCCCACCCCGACGCGGCCCCCTGCCACTGCGGCGCCACCATCACCCTCGCCCACCGCCCGGACACCACGGTCCTCCGCCACGCGGAAACCGTCGCGAAGGCCCACGCCCCCGGCACCGACCCCACCGCCCTCGCCCTCCGCCTGGCCACCGCCGCACACCTTCCCGACGTGTTCCTCCCGCCGCTCACGCCCACCCCGGCGACCGTGCTCGGCACCCGCCCGGTCACCCTCTGGCCGTACGGCCGTCCGGTGGACCCCGACGCCCCGGACGCCGCCCCCTGGGAAGCCGCCGCCACCCTCCTCGCCCGCCTCCACCGCACCCCGCCCGCCCCCGGCACACCCCCGATGCGCGGCCCCGCCAAGGCCGCCCACGCGATGGGCCGCCTCCGCGCCGCGCTGGCCACCTCGGCGAAGCACCCGGCCGCCCCGCCCGTTCTCCGTGCCTGGTCCGCCCTGCCTGCCTGGGCCCGCGGCGAGGCCCCGATGCCCGGCACCCGCACCCTCTGCCATGGCGATCTGCACCTCGGCCAGCTGGTCCGGCACCCGGCGCCGGGCGGATCGTGGCGGCTCATCGACGTCGACGACCTCGGTGTCGGCGTCCCGGCCTGGGACCTCGCCCGCCCCGCCTCCTGGTACGCCTGCGGTCTCCTCCCGCCCGACGACTGGACCCGTTTCCTGACCGCCTACCGTGCGGCCGGCGGCCCGGCCGTACCGGCGGACGGCGACCCCTGGCCCGCCCTGGACGTCCCGGCCCGCGCCCTCACCGTCCAGACCGCCGCCCGCTATCTCGCGAAGGCGCTCGCGGCGGACCGTCCCCTGGACGAGGTCGAGCAGTCCTTGATCGACGCTTGTACCCGTATGGCCCCGGAATGACCCCGTGACGCTCCCGAACGGCCTCGGTCCCCGCCCGGTTGACCCCCGAATTTCCGAAGTAAGGTGCAACCGGCCAGGGTCGGACGGAGTCTGTCCTGGGAGAACGTGAAGCAGTTTTGACCGGCGAGGAGTTGAGCCGACCATGCAGTGTCCGAAGTGTCATGCGCCGATGCACACCTACAACCGCAATGGCGTCCAGATCGAGCAGTGCAGCGGCTGCCGGGGCATCTTCCTCGACTACGGCGAGCTTGAGGCGCTGACGCAGATGGAGGCCCAGTGGGCGAGGCCGGTTCCGCCGGCCCCGCAGGCGTACCCGGCGCCGCCCGCGCCGGCCTGGGGCGCCCCGCAGCACGGCGGTCACCACGGCGGCGGCCACGGCCACTACGGCCATGGCGGGCACCACGGCCACAAGAGCTGGGCCCACATGCTCTTCTCCAGCTGAGTCCACGCAGAAGCCCCCGATCGTACGAGACGGCCGGGGGCTTCTGTGCTGTGTGGACGATACTGGGATTGAACCAGTGACCTCTTCCGTGTCAGGGAAGCGCTCTCCCGCTGAGCTAATCGTCCTCGGGACCGTGATCCGAAGATCACGGGCATTGCGTGCGCGATACTGGGATTGAACCAGTGACCTCTTCCGTGTCAGGGAAGCGCTCTCCCGCTGAGCTAATCGCGCGGGGTCAGATCCTCGGTCCTTCGACGAGAGCGACGAAGGTGATGAAGATCCAGTGGACGATACTGGGATTGAACCAGTGACCTCTTCCGTGTCAGGGAAGCGCTCTCCCGCTGAGCTAATCGTCCTTGGAGGTGGAGACGGGATTTGAACCCGTGTAGACGGCTTTGCAGGCCGTTGCCTCGCCTCTCGGCCACTCCACCAGGAGTGTAGGGGATCGGGAAGACCCCTAGTTCCTTCGAGCGGACGACGAGGCTCGAACTCGCGACCTCAACCTTGGCAAGGTTGCGCTCTACCAACTGAGCTACGTCCGCCTGTCGTTTCGGTCCGCTCTCGCGGCCCGGCGACGTGTTGAACTCTAGCGGATTCCCGGGCCAGCACAAAAACGCGTTTACGCAGCGTGCTGCGCCGGACCCCGCGGACGACGTGGTCAGAGCCGCCTCGACGACATGCCCGGGTCACCCCGACGACACCCACCATAGACTCGACGACGTGCTCCCTCACGCTCCTCTCGCCCGCTTCGGCACCCGTCTCGCCACCGGTCTCCTCGATGTCACCAGCGATCCCGCGGTCCTCGACTCCACCGGTTTCTGGGCCGTCTGCGCCGACTTCGAGGGCAGGCTGACCTGCGCCCGCTTCGGCGACGTACGGGAGGAACCGGTGCCCGCCCCGGTGCCGGGGCGGTGGCGGGGGCCCGCCGCGGGTGACTGGAGGTCGTCGCTCGACCGCGTTGCGTACACGACGGCTGTGGAGCGGATCCGTACGCGGATCGCGGCCGGCGAGGTGTACCAGGCCAACCTCTGCCGCGTGGTGTCCGCGCCGGTCGCCCCGGACGCCGACGTGGACGCCCTGACCGCGCTGCTGGCCCGCGGCAATCCGGCGCCGTACGCCGGAACGATTCGGCTGCCCCAGCACGGTGTGGAGATAGCCACCGCCTCGCCCGAGCTGTTCCTGCGCCGGGCGGGGCGGACCGTCGAGAGCGGGCCGATCAAGGGCACCGGCCGCACCGAGGCGGACCTCCTGGAGAAGGACTACGCCGAGAACGTGATGATCGTGGACCTGGTCCGCAACGACATCGGGCGGGTCTGCGCCACCGGCACGGTGACCGTCCCCGACCTGTGTGCCGTCGAGAAGCATCCCGGGCTCGTCCACCTGGTGTCGACGGTCCGGGGTGAGCTGCGCGTGGGCGCCGGCTGGGCGGAGCTGCTCGCGGCCGCCTTCCCGCCCGGCTCGGTCACCGGCGCGCCGAAGTCGAGCGCCCTGCGGATCATCGAGGACCTGGAGACCGCGCCGCGCGGCCCGTACTGCGGCGGCATCGGCTGGGTCGACGCGGACCGGGGCGTCGGAGAGCTGGCCGTAGGCATCCGTACCTTCTGGATCGACAGGGACGCGGGCGTACTGCGGTTCGGCACCGGGGCCGGGATCACCTGGGGGTCCGACCCGGAGGGTGAATGGCGGGAGACCGAGCTGAAGGCCGCCCGGCTGCTCGCGGTAGCGTCGGGTACGTACGACATGAACGAAGGGGATCTCGGGTGAAGATCTGGCTGGACGGCGCACTGCAGGACGTCGAGTCCGCGCGTGTCTCCGTGTTCGACCATGGGCTGACCGTGGGGGACGGCGTCTTCGAGACGGTGAAGGCGACCGACGGCAGGCCTTTCGCACTCACCCGGCACCTCGACCGGCTGACCCGCTCGGCCCGAGGCCTCGGCCTGCCCGATCCCGACCACGACGAGGTGCGCCGGGCGTGCGAGGCGGTGCTGGCGGCCAACCCGATGCCGCTGGGCCGGCTGCGCATCACCTACACCGGCGGCCACGGCCCGCTCGGCTCCGACCGCGGTGACCGGGGACCCACCCTCGTGGTCGCCGTAGGGGAGACCGGCCGCCGCGCCGACTCCACCGCCGTCATCACGGTCCCCTGGACGCGCAACGAGCGCGGCGCGCTCACCGGCCTGAAGACCACCTCGTACGCCGAGAACGTCGTGGCCCTGGCCCGCGCCCACCAACACGGCGGCTCCGAGGCCCTGTTCGCCAACACCGTCGGGCAGCTCTGCGAGGGCACCGGCTCCAATGTCTTCGTCGTCCTCGACGGCGAGATCCACACCCCGCCGGTCGCCTCCGGCTGTCTGGCCGGCATCACCCGCGCCCTGACCGTCGAATGGACCGGCGTCAGGGAGACCGACCTGCCCCTCGACGTCCTGGAGCGGGCCGACGAGATCTTCCTCACCTCCACCCTGCGCGACGTCCAGGCCGTGCACCGGGTCGACGACCGCGAACTCCCCGGCGCCCCCGGCCCGGTGACCGCCAAGGCGATGCGGATCTTCGACGAGCGGTCGGGCGAGGACCTGGATCCGTAAGAGCCTCTTTTATTGGGCTGACGTGGACGTCCGCGGCGGGTAGAACACCTCTGATGACCACGACCCTGCGGCCGACCGAGCCGCTCCAGCGAGGCGCCGACGGGGCGCTGTCCCGCCGCTACCAGGTGTGCGTGAACAGCCGGCCCGTGGGGTCGGTACGCCTCTCCACCCACCCCTCCTTCGGGCCCTCCGTCGCCGTGCTCCACGATCTGTACGTCGAGGAGGCGGACCGGGGACGCGGACGGGGCACGGTGGCCGCCCTCGCGGCGGAGGAGGTGGCCCGCGGCTGGGGCTGCGCGCGACTGGGCATCGAGGTGCCCGCCGATGCGGAAGGGGCACTCCGGCTGGCCACGACGCTCGGGTACGTGCACCGCAACCGCCGTATGGTGAAACCGCTCGGCGCGACCCCGCCCGAACTGCCGGCGGGCAGCCGGGCGAGAGCCATGACGGACGCCGAGTACGGCCCGTGGCTGGCGGCGGGCACGGTGGACTACGCTCAGGACTGGATCGACCGTGGCGTCCCTGCGGCGGAGGCCCTGGCCAAGTCCGAGCGCGACTACGCCGTCGGGCTGCCGCAGGGCCTGTCGACGCCGGACACGCGGATCAGCGTCCTGGAGCACGAGGGGGCCAGGGTCGGCACCCTCTGGCTCGTACTCGCCCGCGAGCCGGCCTTCGTCTACGACGTCGTGGTCGACGAGGGCCTCCGGGGCCGGGGTCACGGCCGCACCCTCATGCTGCTCGCCGAAGCCCAGTCGATCGCCGCCGGAAAGCAGGCCCTGGGCCTCAACGTGTTCGTCGGCAACACACCGGCCGAGCGGCTCTACGCATCACTGGGGTACGTCACCACGTCGTACTCCCTCTACAAGGGCCTGATCTGAGGCCCAGCCCCGCAAGGACCTGATCCGAGACCGGTCACCCCTGCCCGGCCAGCAACCGGTCCGCGATCTCCGCCACCCGCTCGCGCAGGCCCTCCTGGCTCTTGCCGCCGTCGAGGCGTTCACCACCGATGACGTAGGTGGGGGTGCCGGTCACGCCGATGGCCTGTCCCTCGGCCTGGTCGGCGTCGACGATCAGGATGTGCCGGCCGTCGACCAGCGCGGTATCGAACTCCTCGGCGTCCAGGCCGAGTTCACGGGCAACCTCGACCAGGAACGGCTCGCCCTTGCGGTCCAGCTCCTCGATCCGGCCGAGGACCGCCTCGACGTACTCCCAGCCCTTCCCCTGCTCCAGAGCCTCCTCGGCAGCCTGCGCGGCGGCGAAGGCGTGCTTGTGCTTCTCCAGCGGGAAGTGCCGCAGCCGCAGCTCCAGCCGGTCGCCGTACCGGGCACGCAGGGCGCGGAGGTCGTCCAGGGCGCTGCGGCAGTCGGGACACTGGAGTTCACACCAGACGTCGAGTACCGGGGCGTCGGTGCGCGCGGGGGAGTCGTTCATGGCGACCAGTCTTCCAGGCCGGGCTCCCGCGACCCAATCGTGACAGGGGGCGGCGGGCGGTGGCCGGCTGTGATCACAGCTCGTACCTGGGGTGGAGACGACCCGGAGAGGGCCCCGAGATGCCCCTGATTGTCGGGCCTGGGCATGGATCGCGCGGGCCGGGCGGTGCACGATGGAAGGGGCGCGACGCAGCCCGCGTCCGTCGCTCCGCCCGCCCGAGCCCGCCAGGAGGACCGGATGATCGCCGAGACAGTGTGTTCCGCCGTGTCCGCGGCCGGCCTGGGCATCGCCGTGGTCAGCGCCTACCGCAAGCGGTACCTGTCGGCGGCCCGTATCGCCGCCTACTCGCTCGTGCCCGTCGGCCTGGTCATGACAGGAGTGGTCGGCTGGATCGCCGACACGGCGTTCAGTCCCACCGCCTGGGCGGGCTTCGGTGTGCTCGGCGCGGCCTGCGCCCTGTTCGCCACCACGCGGGCCGTGGAGCGCCGACGCGGTGGCACCCGGGCCGAGCGTAAGGCGGCCGCCCGGGGCACGCAGCGGGACGCCGTCCCCCCCGCCGCCTCGGCACCGTCGCTGGGACCGGCCACCCGCCCGGCGGCCAGGCCCGCGGCTGCGCCCCGCGGCTCCGACTCGGGTGAGGACTTCAGCGACATCGAGGCCATCCTCAAGAAGCACGGAATATGACCCGACCGCGGCGGCGGGGCCTCCTGTGCGGGAGACGGCGCCCGTCGCCTGGGGACGACGCTGTTCAGGCCGGTCGCGGGCGAATGCAGCGCATCCGTATGACAGTCACATGAGGCATTGAAACGACACAGTGCGTCTACGGCGCGTGCGGAAGCGGTCACGGGGCGACCGGAAGCGAACCCGACATTACGGAATTCGGCGAACTACCGCCCATTCCGGGCGTGTTGATCGCGCGGCGGGTGCTCGCTAGGTCATCATCGCCGCGAGATGCTGGACACGAAACAGAGCGAGGCCGTGCCGCCGAAGGACGAGCCGCGCGGGTGCCTCTTCGCCCTTTCCCAGCCACCGCTGATGATCTTCCTTGCGGTGATCGGGTGTCTGCTCCTCATGGCTGCGCTGCACGACCTGCTGTGGCTGTGAGCCGTACCCGCCCGTCCCGGCGCCACCCGCCGGGACAGGCGTCGGCATCGACCCACCCCGACGACGGACCGGGTCGCCGGCTCTGTGACGTCCGGCGGCCGTCGACGGCCCTTCGCCCTTCGGGTGCAGAGCCGGCGATCAGCCCGCCGCTTCCTTGCGGCGTGCCCGGTAGGCGGCGACATGCAGCCGGTTTCCGCAGGTCCGGCTGTCGCAGTAGCGGCGCGAACGATTGCGGGAGAGGTCCACGAAGGCCCGTCGGCAGTCCGGGGCCTCGCAGCGCCGCAGCCGCTCCTGCTCTCCGGCGACGACGAAGAACGCGAGCGCCATCCCGCAGTCGGCGGCGAGGTGATCGGCCACCGAGGCGCCGGGCGCGAAGTAGTGCACATGCCAGTTGTAGCCGTCGTGGTCCGTGAGCCGGGGCGTGGTGCCCGCGGCCGCGACCAGTTCGTTGATCATCCCTGCGGCGGCCCGGGCGTCAGGGGCGGCGAAGATCCCCGCGAACCGTCCGCGGACCTTGCGCACCGCCGACAGGTCGAACTCAGAGAGCACGCCCACATCGCTGATGTCGTGGTTTCGTACGAAAACCTGGAGCGCCGCGACATCGGGCAGTCCGTCCGGCGCCGTGTCGTCCTCCGGCGCCGTGTTCACCAGATCCACCACGGCGTCGAGGGAACACCGGGTGTCGTGGGTGATCAGCACGTTTCGCTCCCTGGCCTGAGGGTCGGGCGGGCGCCCGCCGATGGTGGCCGATCGTAGCGACACACGGCTCCACCGCACCGTGCTCTGCCCCACTCGTCGCTGCCCTGTAGAACGCTCACCGCCCTGTGGCGGTTCCCAGGGCACAAGGACACACCGGCGCCGCCCCGTGACCGATCACGGTGGCGGCGCCGGTGCTGCCGTATGCGGTTGTTTTGGCCCGAGCCGTCTCCCCGAGTGGACGGCGCCGGGCGGCTTGAGGGGCGTCGCCCTAGCTCTCCGCCAGAATGTGCGAGAGCTCCTGATCGAGATCGAAGTGCCGGTGTTCCGTGCCGGGCGGCACGGCGGCGTCAGTTCGCTTCAGGAAGGATTCCAGGGCCCGCGCCGGGGCTTCGAGCAGGGCTTCCCCCTCCGGAGAGCTCAGGGCGATGCACACGACGCCCTGACCGTGACTGCGGGACGGCCAGACGCGGACGTCGCCGGTGCCGGTGGGGCGGTGCAGCCCCTCGGCGAGGAGGTCGCGGGCGAACACCCACTCGACGGTCTCCTCGGCTCCGGTGTGGAAGGTGGCGTGCACGGCGTAGGGGTCGGCCGTGTCGTACCGCAGGCCTGCGGGGACAGGCAGGGAGGACTCGCTCGACACAACGAGGCGCAGGTGCAGCTCGCAGCTGACCGTGGTGTTCATAAGCGCCAGGGCCTTTCGCTCAGTGTGCGCTCGGGGATTCGCACGTCGGCGAAATCGACATGCCACCTACGGTGCCGTTGTAAACCCCTCTGAGTGTTTTGCGTGTGTTTACGTAACTCTTCCGGCCGAGAACCCGTACGAGAGCTACGACCATTCCGGTGACAGGAATCGCTCAGGTAGGGTTTGGTCGTATGAATACGGGGAGTAACGAACCGGGCGAGGTCGCCGTGGCCTCGGACGGGAGCGAGGTGGACGGAACGAAGACGGACGGGACACGCGACGAGCGGGGACTTGGATCGCGGGCGCCCGAGTTCATCAAGGCACGTCGGATGCTGCACCTCAGCTGGCAGGTCGGGGTCTTCGCGGTCGGCCTCGCGGTGGTCGTCGTGGGCATCGTCCTGCTGCCGTTGCCGGGGCCGGGCTGGGTGATCATCTTCGGCGGCATGGCGATCTGGGCGACCGAGTTCGTCTGGGCCCAGCTGGTGCTCCGCTGGACGAAACGCAAGGTCACGGAGGCGGCCCAGAAGGCCCTCGACCCCAAGGTGCGCCGCCGGAACATCACGCTGACGACGGTCGGCCTGGTGATCGTGGCCGGCCTGACCGGGGTCTACCTCTCCAAGTTCGGCGTCGTGATGCCCTGGAAGATCGAGGAGTGACCCGGCCGACGGCCGCGGGCCCCGGCGACTGGTCGGGGGCACCCGCTGACATGGGGTAATGTTCTTCCTGCGTCCGGGCGATTAGCTCAGTGGGAGAGCGCTTCGTTCACACCGAAGAGGTCACTGGTTCGAACCCAGTATCGCCCACCCGGAACTGCGGCCCACCTGCGAGAGAGCAGGTGGGCCGCAGTTGTTTCAGGAGTGGGGAGGGGCGGGGCTCCGGCGGGAACGGCTGCCTCGTTCGGCAGGGCTGCTGCGGGCCGGTGTCGCGGTCGGGTGGGGCCGGTGCGACTCCGGCGGGACGCCGCCGAGCGCGTCGCCTGCGCGCTTCCCCTGCTTGCTCCACTGCGACGGCCGACTGCCGCCGGTCGTTGCTCCTGCGGAGCGGTACGACGGGCCTTGCCCCACCCGGCTGCCCTTCGCCGCACCTGCCCGCCGTACGGCGGGCACATCCCGGTGTGGCGGCGGCAACGGCGGCAGTCGACGCAGGCCGAGGTACTTGGCATCGCCTCCGTCGCGCTCCGTCATGCTCCGCGCGGTGCGGACAGTTTCTTGAGGGTCCGCGGTGGCGAGGGCGATCACGGTCCGTAAACGCTCGGCCGCCGGTCGGCTGATGGCTCAGGTAGGTACCGGCACAGGCGGATGGCGATCTTCAGGGCAAGGCCGCTGGACCGGGCCTGCCGGGTCGGAGTGGTCGGAGGTGTTCGCCACCGCCGTTCGGATCGGCGCCGCTGAAATCGCCCGTGCGTGACCATGTCCCACCTCTCGATGTCGGACCGACGGGGCCTCCGCGTGGAAGGGGATCTGCGGGCCGCCCCGCCCTCCGCGCAGCCCTCCTCGTCGAATCTCGACATGCTCTTCGTTCCGGCCTCGCCGCCACTCCGAACCGCTCGTCGAAGCCAACCCGCCACTGCCGCCCCCGCAAGCCACTTCACGTTCGGCCGCCCGACCGCACGTCCCTCACCTGCGACGTCACCCACCCGACAGCCACCGCGCCCGCACCCCACCGCGCCGCTCCGCCGCCCCCGGCGACAAGAAATTCCTGTCCGAATCATTGACGCCTCACCGGCCCCTCCGTAACTTGTGCCAGCAAGCGCTTACTTGAAACGATTCATGCAGGCGTCGGCGACGCTGCGGGGAGGGGCCCGACTGTGGGAACGAGCAGGAATGTGGAGAGGCGGACCGTCCTGAAGGCGGCCGGGGCCTCGGCGGTCGCGCTCGGGCTCGCCGCGACGACCGGGTGCGGTGGCGGAAGCGGTTCCGGGGACGGGACGGTGACGATCCGTTACTCGTGGTGGGGTGCCGAGGAACGCGCCACGAAGATCAACCAGACCATCAAGCTCTTCGAGAAGAAGTACCCGAAGATCAAGGTCAAGACGGACTTCCAGACGTATCAATCGTTCTGGGAGAAGTTCCAGACCCAGGCCGCGGGGGGAAATCCCCCGGACGTTTTCCAAAATGCCGTCACCTTTCTTCGGAAGTACGACAAGCGAGGAATTCTCCTCGACCTCAAGTCCCAGGTTCAGGCAGGCAATCTGAGCCTGAATCACTTCCGGGCCGATGTGACGAAGGTCGGCGAGGTCGACGGCAAGCAGCTCGGAATCCCCGTCGGCTCCAACACCATGGCGCTCGTCATCGACAAGAAGGTCTTCGAGAAGGCCGGCGTCGAACCGCACACGGGCTGGACCTGGGACGACTACTTCAAGGCCCTGAAGACCATCCACGACAGGACGAAGGTCGCGGGGGACACCGGCTACTTCGCCATCATGTACCTCTATGACCTCTACCTCCGGCAGAACGGCAAGGCGTTCTACACCGAGGACGGACTCGGCTTCGACCAGGCAGATCTGACGGAGTGGTGGGCCGACGGCTACAACCGCGTCAAGGCCGGCATTGTCACCGACCCGAAGGTCGTCGCCCAGGACTACCCCAAGTCCTCCCTGTCGGCCGGGCACGGCGCCTCGGAGTTCACCTGGGACAACTTCACCGTCCGTTACTCGTCGGAGGGCAACAGCACCTACGACCTCGCCCCGATCCCGACCATGGACGGCAAGCACACCGGGCAGTACCTGGCCTCCCTGATGCTGAGCGCCTCCGCCCGTACCGCTCACCCGAAGGAGGTCGCGCAGTTCATCGACTTCATGGTCCACGACCCGGAGGTCGGCAGGATCATGGGCTACGACCGGGGCATCCTCGCGAGCACCGAGCAGTACGCGGCGTTCAAGCCGACCGACCCGGTGAACAAGGAGATCGCGCAGTACGAGGACGACACCGCCAAGGCGGGCGTCCTCGGCACGATCACCCCGCACCCCTCCGGTGCCGACACCATCGAGGCCGCCTTCCTGCGTATCGGCGGCGACCTCGGACAGGGCAAGACCAAGGTCGCGGACGCGGTGAAGCAGTTCTTCACCGAGTCCGAGGCCGCCTTCCAGGCCTGATGGGACGTGCCGTGACGCTCGTCAAGGATTCCCTCCCCGCGGCGCGCGGGACGCGTTCGGCCGCCTCCACCACCACCGGACGGCGGCCGGGCCGCCGGCGTGAGAACCTCGCCGGCTACCTCTTCATGTCCCCGTGGATCGCGGGTTTCCTGCTGTTGACCGCGGGCCCGATGGCGGCCTCGCTGTACTTCGCGTTCACCGACTACAACCTCTTCAACACCCCGAAGTGGGTCGGGTTCGACAACTTCACCAAGATGTTCGACGACCCCCGCTGGCAGAAGTCGGTGGAGGTGACCGCGAAGTACGTGGTCATCGGCACCCCGCTGAAGCTGCTGCTCGCCCTCGGGGTGGCCCTGCTCCTCGCCCAGAGCCGGCGCGGCCAGGCCTTCTACCGGGCCGCCTTCTACGCCCCCTCACTGATCGGCGCGAGTGTCTCGGTGGGCTTCGTCTGGCGGTCCCTGTTCTCCGACGGCGCGATCGTGGACCGTGGCCAGACCTTCTTCGGCTGGCATGTCGGCGGCTGGGTCGGCAACGCCGACTGGGTGCTGTACTGCCTGGTCGCGCTGACCGTGTGGCAGTTCGGCGCACCCATGGTCATCTTCCTGGCGGGCCTGAAGCAGGTGCCCAAGGAGCTGTACGAGGCGGCCGAGATGGACGGCGCAGGGCCGTTCCGGAAGTTCTGGAACATCACCCTGCCGATGATCTCCCCGGTGCTGTTCTTCAACGTGCTCCTGGAGACCATCCACTCCTTCCAGATCTTCGGCTCGGCCTATGTCGTCTCCAACGGCACCTGCGGACCGGCCGACGCCACGCTCGTCTACACCTGCTACCTCTACGAGCAGGGCTTCAAGAACGCCCAGATGGGCTTCGCCGCCGCGATGGCCTGGATGCTGCTGCTCGCCGTCGCCCTGGTGACGGCCGTCCTCTTCTGGTCCCAGAAGAAGTGGGTGCACTACGAGGAGGTCTCCCGATGAGTTCCCCCGGTCTCCTGCAGAAGGGCAGCGGTCTCTCCCACAAGCGCACCGGCTCGCTCGCCTGGCACCTCGGCGCCCTGCTGATCCTCGCGGTCGTCCTCTATCCGGTCGTCTGGGTCCTCGGAGCGTCGTTCAAGCCCAGCAAGGACATCGTCAACAGCCTCCAGCTGGTCCCGTCCCACCCGATCCTGTCCAACTTCAAGGGCCTCGCCGACGGCATCGCGGACATCTCGATCTGGACCTTCTTCCAGAACTCCCTCTTCTACGCGCTCGGCGCCGTCGCAGGCGTGCTCATCTCCTGCTCGCTCACCGCCTACGCCTTCGCCCGGATCCGCTTCGCCGGCCGCAACCTGCTCTTCTCCCTGATGATCGGCACCCTGCTGCTGCCGTACCACGTGCTGCTGATCCCGCAGTACGTGATGTTCCAGAAGCTGGGCTGGATCAACACCTACACGCCCCTGCTGATCGGGAAGTACCTCGCCACCGAGGCCTTCTTCGTCTTCCTGATGGTGCAGTTCATGCGGAACCTGCCCCGGGAACTGGACGAGGCGGCCCGGCTCGACGGCTGCGGGCACTTCCGTATCTACTGGTCGATCGTGCTGCCGCTGTGCCGGCCCGCTCTCATCACCAGCGCGATCTTCACCTTCATCAACGCCTGGAACGACTTCATGGGCCCGCTGATCTACCTCAACGAGCCCGGCAAGTACACGGTCTCCCTGGGCCTGATGATGTTCCGCGACTCCGACGGCGTGGCCGCCAACTACGGCGGGATGATCGCCATGTCCCTGGTCGCGCTGCTGCCCGTGCTGCTGTTCTTCCTCGCCTTCCAGCGCTATCTGATCGACGGAATGGCGACCTCCGGACTGAAGGGCTGAGGCCGTGGCCGACGACGTACGGGCGAAGTCCGCCACCTTCTCGGACCGTTTCGGCGTCTTCGCCGAGTGCCTGCTCACCGGCGTGTGGATCGCCGTCGCGTCCCTGGGAGTCGTCACCTACCCGGCCGCCTTCGCCGCCGGCGCCCGCCATCTGCGCCGCCGCACCGGCCAAGTCGGCGGCGGTTGGCGGGAGTTCGTCGAGGACTTCCGTAGCGCCCTGCGCGGCGGCCGGCTGGTCGGGCTCGCCGGATGGGGTGCGGTCGCCGTCGCCTGGGTGGACGTCCAGGCCGTGCGGGCCGGGCTGCCGGGCGGGCCGCTCGTCGGGGCCGTCGGCCTGTTCGCGGTGATGGGTCTCGCCGTCGCGGGGCTGCGCGCGGCGGCCGTCTGGGCGCCGGGCGACCGCTGGCGCACCCTGCTCGCGGCGGCCGGCCGCCGTACCGTCCTCGACCCCGGCGGATCCTTCCTGCTCGTCGGGGGAGCGGTTCTGGTGGTCTGTTCCGCGCTGCTCGTCGCGCCGCTGGCGGTGCCCGTGCTGGGTGCCGTCGCGGCGGCGGCCGTCGCCGTGGAGGAGCGCCACCGGCGCCGCCGCTGACCAGCCTCATACCCAGGGGTGGCGTCTCCCGGCGCCGCACCTCGCACTGTCATGCCCCTGACTACCCCGCACGTGGACGGAAAGGAAAGGCGGACCATGTCTCCCATCCCCCGCAGGTCCCTTCTCAAGGCGGCCGCCGTCGCCGGTGCCGCCGCCCAGTTCAGCTGGGCGCTGGGCGCGAAGGAGGCGCAGGCGGCGCCCAGAGCCGCGGCCGCCGACGCGGACCCGGTGACCCTCGACTGGCTGGAGGGCGGCGGTCTCGGCGCCGCGCCCGGCTCGACCGTCGGTGTGCCCTGGCCGAAGGGCACGTTCCAGGAGGACCAGACCTTCGCGCTGACGGACGAGGACGGCAAGGACGTGCCCGTCCAGTCCTGGCCGATCGCCTACTGGCCGGACGGCTCCCTCAAGTGGACTGCCCACGCGGTGAGTTCCGGCCACGGCAACCTCACGCTCGCCGCGGGCACCCCGGCCGCCCCCTCCCAGAAGGTCACCGTCGACAAGAGCGGCGGCACGATCGACGTGTCCACCGGCGTGATCGGCGTGAGGATCGGCAAGAACGGCTCGACGCTCATCAAGTCGGTCACTCGTGGTGCGACGGAGATCGCCAGGAACGGGCGGCTCGTCCTCATCCGCCAGCCCGAGATCGAGGACGAGGACCAGGGCACGGTCAGGACCGAGCGCTTCGACGGTGCCATCGACGCGGTGACCGTCGAGCAGGAGGGCCCGGTCCGGGCCGTGGTCCGCATCGACGGCAAACACCGCAAGGGAGGCCGGAGTTGGCTGCCGTTCTCCCTCCGTCTCTACTTCTACGCGGGCGCCGACTCCTTCCGGATGGTCCACACGATCACCTACGACGGCACCCAGCAGCCGGGCGGGGCGAGCGGTGACTTCATCCGCGGGCTCGGTGTCCGCTTCGGCGTGCCGATGCGCGACGAGGCCTACGACCGGCACATCCGCCTCGGCGGCGAGGGAACGGGGCTGCTACGGGAGGCCGTCCAGGGCATCACCGGGCTACGGCGCGACCCGGGCGCGGCCGTGCAGGCGGCCCAGTACGCGGGGGAGAAGCTGCCCGACCCGTCCACCTGGGACCAGCGGGTGACGACACGGTTGCAGTACATCCCGCACTGGGGCGACTACACCCTCTCCCAGCTCTCCGCCGACGGCTTCACCCTGCGCAAGCGCACCAGGAAGGGGTACGGCTGGATCGCGGCCGGCGGCGGCAGGCGGGCCTCCGGTTTCGGTTACGTCGGTGGCGCGAGCGGCGGATTCTCCTTCGGCCTGCGGGACTTCTGGGAGAAGTTCCCGGCCCAGCTCGACATCCGCGACGCCCACACCGACGAGGCCGAGGTCACCCTCTGGCTCTGGTCGCCCGAGGCCCAGCCGATGGACCTGCGCTTCTACCACGACGGCATGGGCCAGGACACCTACGCCGAACAACTCGAAGGCCTCAACATCACCTACGAGGACTACGAGCCCGAATTCGGCACGCCCTACGGCATCGCCCGCACCTCCGAACTCCTCTTCTGGGCCAACGAGTCGACGCCCGCGCCGGAGACCCTCGCCGCGCAGGTCGAGGCCGTACGGACGCTGCCCCAGCTCACCGCCCCGCCCAAGCAGCTCATCAAGGCCAAGGTCTTCGGCCCCGGCCTCTACTCCGAGCCCGACCGCTCCACCGCCGCCAAGGCCAGGATCGAGGACCACCTCGACTTCCTCTTCACCTACTACAAGGACCAGGTGGAGCAACGCCGTTGGTACGGCTTCTGGGACTACGGCGACTTCATGCACACCTACGACACCGTGCGCCACCAGTGGCGGTACGACGTGGGCGGGTACGCCTGGGACAACTCCGAACTCTCACCCGACCTCTGGCTCTGGTACGCGTACCTCAGAAGCGGGCGTTCGGACATCTTCCGGTTCGCGGAGGCGCTCACCCGGCACACCGGCGAGGTCGACGTCTACCACATCGGCCAGTGGGCCGGCCTCGGCACCCGGCACGGCGTCCAGCACTTCGCGGACAGCGCCAAGCAGCAGCGCATCTCCAACACCACCTACCGGCGCTTCTACTACTTCCTCACCGCCGACGAACGCGTCGGCGACCTCATGGCCGCCAACGTCGACTCCGACGAGACCTTCCTCGTCCTCGACCCACTCCGCAAGGTCCGCACCGACCCCTACACCCCGGACCGGCACGCCCTCTCCATCGGCTTCGGCACCGACTGGAGCGGCCTGGTGTCGGCCTGGCTGACCGAGTGGGAACGCAAGGGCCCCAAGTGGGAGAAGGCCAAGGCACGTGTGCTGTCGACCATGGAGGGCATCGCCGCCCAGCCCAACGGCTTCGTCCAGGGCAGCGGCCTGTACGACCTCGACACCGGCAGGTTCGCCACGGCGACCGCTCCGGTCGTCTCGGTCTCGCATCTCTCGGCGGTCTTCGGCCTCAACGAACTCTGCGCCGAACTCATCCACCTGATCGACATGCCGAAGTTCAACGAGGTGTACCTCGACTACTGCCGCTACTTCAACGCCACCAAGGCCGAACAGGCGGCACGCTACGGCTCGAACTTCGGCACCCTCCTGCTCTTCCAGGGCCACTCGCGGCTCGACGCCTACGCCGCCGTACAGACCGGTGACGAGACGCTCGCCAGGCGCGCGTGGACGAAGTTCTACAGCTCGGACGGCTATACGGAGTCCTCGCCGTGGAAGACCGAGCCGCTCTCCGGGCCGGTCACGCTCGTCGCGGGGAGTGAGGCGAGCTGGGTGTCCTCGAACGACACGGCGCTGTACGGGCTCGCGGCCATCGAGAACCTCGCCCTGCTGGGCGACAGGATGCCCTCATAAGAAGGCGGGGGAGCGCCGTCGCACGGGCGGCGGCGCTCGCACCCATGAGTGTGGTCCAGGTCACTCGCTACGGCATGAGTACGCGTACTCAGGTCGACCCGGTGGGCAGACTCCGCCCATGGACTGGACCCATTACCGCTTCCGCAGCCTGTGGCCGCTGCCCGCCGAGTCCACCGCCGTCTACCAGGCCCTGGAGCGGGTCGAGGACTACCCGCGCTGGTGGCCGCAGGTGCGTACGGTCACCCGGCTGAACGACACCACCGGCGTCATCACCATCCGCTCGGTCCTGCCGTACGACATGACGTTCACCGCACGCGAGACGCGGCGCGACCCGGCCGCCGGGGTGCTGGAGATCGTGATGACCGGCGACATCGAGGGCTGGTCCCGTTGGACGATCACCGCCGACGGCACCGGCACCCTCGCCCGCTACGACCAGGTCGTCGACGTCAACAAGCCGCTGCTGCGCCGACTGGCGGTCCCCGGGCGGCCGTTCTTCCGCGCCAACCACCGGCTGATGATGCGGGCGGGGCGGCGGGGACTGCTCAGGCACCTGCAAGCGGTTTGAACGAAACCCGCCGGTCCCTGTATCGTTCCCTGCGTTCCCGGGCGATTAGCTCAGTGGGAGAGCGCTTCGTTCACACCGAAGAGGTCACTGGTTCGAACCCAGTATCGCCCACCACCGGGAAGGCCGGTCCGCACCAGCGGACCGGCCTTTTTCGCTGCGGGCCGCCGGTGCCGGCGCCCCGTCACTCACGCCGCCGTCGGCAGTTCCGGCCGTAGCGGCCAGTACGTGTTCACCGTCTCCGGTGTGCCGCTGCGCGCGAACCAGGCCTGAAGGCCCCGCGCCTGCGCCGCGTGCCACGTCGTCTGCAACGTGTGCAGCTCGGCGGGGCTCAGGCGCTCCAGCCGGGCCGCGAAACGGCGGCCCAGCGCTCGTACGAGATCCAGCGAGGCCAGTGCGTCGGCGGCCGCGTCGTGCGCCCCCTCCAGGGTGACCTCGTAGTGCGCGCAGAGGTCGGTCAGGGTGCGGCGGCCCTTGCGGTAGCGGTCCAGATGCTTGTCCAGGACCCGCGGATCGAGGACGAGCAGGGGGCTCGCCTCGAACCAGCGGTCCAGTGAGGACGCCCGGTGCCGCCGCAACTCGCGGTCCAGAAGCGTCAGATCGAACGGCGCGTTCATCACCACCAGTGGGCGGTGCATCGCCGCGTGCTCGGTCAGTTCCTCGGCTATCTCGTACATCACCGGCGCCGGCCAACGGCCGTTGCGCTGCAGGTGTTCGTCCGTCAGCCCGTGCACCGCCGTCGCCGCTTCCGGCACCGGCACGCCCGGGTTCACCAGCCAGCGGGTCACCCGGGGTCGGGTGCCCGGGGCGTCCTGGACGACGACCGCGGCGGACACGATGCGGTCGGTCTCCACGTCCACGCCCGTGGTCTCCGTGTCGAAGGCCGCCAAGGGCCCCTCGTACCAGCACGTCATGCCAATACAACTCCTCGTTCACCCACGGCAGCTGACGTTCCGTCTTCTGCCCGTTTGGTGATACCCGGGCCGTTTGCGGCGTACGCCGGAAGGACACAACAGGAGTGCGGGTCTTTGCAGTTCAACGGCCCGCCACGGGGAAACTCTTTGGCTGGGAAGGCTGTTGGTCATGGCGATAGCGCAGCCCGAGCGGGGCGGGCTGCTGCCCGAACGCACGGGCCCTCATCGCGGCACACTCGCCACCACCGCCTGCATGGAGACACTGCAGGTGGGATATCTGCACGCCGTCGCCGCGGCGGCCGGCTGCTCGCTCTCGCAGCCATTCCCGGACAACGGCATCGACTGGCACGTCAGCCATGGCTCGCCCGGGCACACCGTCGACGACGAGGTGACCATAAAGGTGCAGCTCAAGTGCACGTACCAGATCCCACCCAACCCACCGGGACGTTTCTTCTCCTTCACGCTGGACAACGACCACCTGCGCAAGCTCGCCCGCACACCGGTGTCGGTGCACAAGATCCTCGTGGTGATGCTGGTTCCGCGCTCCCAGGACGACTGGTTGCGCGCCAGCCACGACCGGCTCGATCTGCGCCACTGCTGCTACTGGGTCAACCTGGCAGGGCACCCGATCACCGGCCGGAACCGGACCACCGTGCGGATTCCGACCTCGCGCATCTTCGACGACCGGGCGCTCTGCGAGATCATGACGCGGGTCGGGACGGGAGGACGACCATGAGGCACCGTCCGTACGAGGAGCAGCTCCGGGAAGTCCGGCCGCATCCCGTGGACCCCCACTGGAACCGTCCTCCCGAGCCCACCGAGGTCGACCCCGCCGTGCTCGGTGCCCTGCTGCGCCGGCACGGCTGGCAGCGGCGCGGGGGAGCCCCGGGGCGTTACGGCCGCTGGACCCCACCCGGGCCGGGCAGCACCGGCACCAGCCTGCTCGTACCAGAGAGCCGCGCCTTCCCGGACAGTGACGATCTGCTCGGGGAGGCGCTCACGGCTCTCGTGCGCAGCGGCACGCCCGCCGCGCGTGAGGTGCTGGTCGGGCTCGCGGTGCCCAGCGACGAGATCCGCTGGTGGCGGGATGTGCCGAGCGGGCCCGTGGACGCCGCGCCCTGGACGGTCGAGGAGCAGTTGCGCACCGCGGCCCGGCAGACCCTGCTGGCCGGCGCGCTCGCCACCCGCGCGCGTGCCGGCTACTACGGCGCCCGGCACAAGCGTGCGGCCGCCGCCATGCTGGAGTCCGTCATCGTCGGCTCGGCGGAGGGCGGCCGCGGCCTGACCGCCTTCGTGCCCGTCGACACCGGGCGCCCCCTCGCCGTACGCCTCCACCAGGCCCTGTACGCCGCCCGCGAGGCCATCGACTACCAGCGGGCCACCGGCGGCATGGACGCCTTCGACGGAGCCGTCGAGGCGGGCGTGAGCCGCGAACTGACCGACGCCCTCGTCACGCTCGTGCGCGGCACCGAGGGCGCCAGGATCTCCGTCGAGTGGGCCCCGGGCGCCGGGGTCCCCGACGACTGCGCGTCCACCGCCGAGCCCGTCGAGTTCTCACCCGGCGACCTGCCCGTGCTGCGCGAGGCAGGCGCCCGCTTCCTGCGCGACGAACCGTCCGTCCCGGTCCGGATCACCGGCACCGTGGTCCGGATGCGCCGCTCGGAACAGCGCGGCGAAGGCGCGGTACGGCTGCGGGTCATCGCCGGCGCCGAGGTGCCGTACGTCCGGGTCACTCTCGACGAGGAGGACTACCGGATAGCCGGGCAGGCCCACCTCGTCGGGCTGCCGGTGCGGGTGCACGGGCGGCTGGAGAGCCGGGGCGGGTTCCGGCGGCTGTCCGGTGCCTCCGGGGTCGTACCGGTGCAGGTGGACGAGGCCGAGCGGGACCGGCTGATGAAGTCGCTGCAGGAGAACCTGGACTTCTTCGAGGAGGCGTGCAGCGGCGACGACTGCGACTGAGCGTGGACTGTGGGTGACCGTTTAGCGGTCGGTGGGGCCGGGTCGGTACGATCCGGTATTGCGCGCGCTCCTGGTATGGCGCCGCATCCACCTTCAGGCAGGAGAGACCGGTGTCAGACGTCCGTGTGATCATCCAACGCGATTCCGAGCGGGAAGAGCGCGTGGTGACGACGGGCACTACGGCCGCCGAGCTCTTCGCCGGCGAGCGCTCGATCATCGCCGCGCGCGTGGGCGGCGAGCTCAAGGACCTCGCGTACGAGCCGAAGGACGGCGAAACCGTCGAGGGCGTCGAGATCGCCTCCGAGGACGGTCTCAACATCCTCCGTCACTCCACTGCGCACGTCATGGCGCAGGCCGTCCAGGAGATCTTCCCGGAGGCCAAGCTGGGCATCGGCCCGCCGGTCAAGGACGGCTTCTACTACGACTTCGACGTCGAGAAGCCGTTCACGCCCGAGGATCTCAAGGCCATCGAGAAGAAGATGCAGGAGATCCAGAAGCGGGGGCAGAAGTTCTCCCGTCGCGTGGTGACCGACGAAGCCGCCCGTGAGGAGCTGGCGAACGAGCCGTACAAGCTGGAACTGATCGGCCTCAAGGGCTCGGCGTCCAGCGACGACGGCGCGGACGTCGAGGTCGGCGCCGGTGAGCTGACGATCTACGACAACCTGGACGCCAAGACCGGCGAGCTGTGCTGGAAGGACCTCTGCCGCGGTCCCCACCTGCCCTCAACCCGCCTCATCCCGGCGTTCAAGCTGATGCGCAACGCGGCCGCCTACTGGCGCGGCAGCGAGAAGAACCCGATGCTCCAGCGCATCTACGGCACCGCCTGGCCGTCCAAGGACGAGCTGAAGGAGTACCTCGACTTCCTCGCCGAGGCCGAGAAGCGCGACCACCGCAAGCTGGGCAGCGAGCTGGACCTGTTCTCCATCCCCGAGCAGATCGGTTCCGGCCTGGCCGTCTTCCACCCCAAGGGCGGCATCGTCCGCCGGGTGATGGAGGACTACTCGCGCCGCCGGCACGAGGAGGAGGGCTACGAGTTCGTCTACACCCCGCACGCCACGAAGGGGAAGCTCTTCGAGACGTCCGGGCACCTGGACTGGTACGCCGACGGCATGTACCCGCCCATGCAGCTCGACGAGGGCGTGGACTACTACCTCAAGCCCATGAACTGCCCGATGCACAACCTGATCTTCGACGCGCGCGGCCGCTCCTACCGTGAACTGCCGCTGCGCCTCTTCGAGTTCGGCACGGTGTATCGCTACGAGAAGTCCGGCGTCGTGCACGGCCTGACCCGGGCCCGAGGGTTCACGCAGGACGACGCGCACATCTACTGCACCAAGGAGCAGATGGCGGAGGAGCTCGACAAGACGCTCACCTTCGTCCTGAACCTGCTGCGCGACTACGGTCTCACCGACTTCTACCTGGAGCTGTCCACCAAGGACCCGGAGAAGTTCGTGGGCTCCGACGAGGTCTGGGAGGAGGCCACGGAGACCCTCCGCGCGGTCGCCGAGAAGCAGGGCCTCCCGCTCGTCCCCGACCCGGGCGGCGCCGCCTTCTACGGCCCGAAGATCTCGGTGCAGACCAAGGACGCCATCGGCCGCACCTGGCAGATGTCGACCGTCCAGCTCGACTTCAACCTGCCCGAGCGGTTCGACCTGGAGTACACCTCGGCCGACGGCTCCAAGCAGCGCCCGGTGATGATCCACCGTGCCCTGTTCGGCTCCATCGAGCGGTTCTTCGCGGTGCTCCTTGAGCACTACGCGGGCGCCTTCCCGGCGTGGCTGGCGCCGGTGCAGGCGGTCGGCATCCCGATCGGCGACGGGCACGTCGAGTATCTGCAGAAGTTCGCGGCCGAGGCCAAGAAGAAGGGCCTGCGGGTCGAGGTCGACGCGTCGTCCGACCGGATGCAGAAGAAGATCCGCAACGCCCAGAAGCAGAAGGTGCCCTTCATGGTCATCGCGGGCGACGAGGACATGACGGCCGGCTCGGTCTCCTTCCGCTACCGCGACGGCTCGCAGGAGAACGGCATTCCGTTCGACGAGGCCATCGCCAAGATCGTGCAGGTGGTCGAGGAGCGGACCCAGGTCTGATCCCGCCCCCTGCGAAAGGCCCTCGGAGATCACTTCTCCGGGGGCCTCTTCGCTGCCCGGCCCTCCAGTGCGTCCTCCTCGCCTCCAGCGCGAACCGCTGCAGCAGCATCGAGGAGAACGACCCGGTGACCGCGCCGAGCAGGGCGATCCCGCACGCCATCGGCCCTGCGGCGATGCTCCGGCCGAGCGTGGTCACCGGGGTCACAAGACAGGAACAGGACGTGTACGGCCCCGGGCAGCCGGGCGCCGGCACATGCACCGCGTACGAGCCCGGAAAGACCAGGGACGCGATGCCGAGCGGGAGGTCCGTCCCTCGCTCCCAGCGGTCCAGGCGGCTGTCGTCGTCCATCCGCCCGGCTTCGCCGCCGAGCGGTTTGCGCTGGCCCCGGCGACACGCCGCGAACGGGCGAAGCCATATGCTGCCTAGCATGACGAGTGAGCCGGAGCAGCAGATCGGAGTGGGGACGCAGGACGCGTTCCAGCGCCTGTGGACGCCCCACCGGATGGCCTACATCCAGGGTGAGAACAAGCCGACCGGCCCGGGGGCCGACGACGGCTGTCCCTTCTGCTCGATCCCGGCCAAATCCGACGAGGACGGGCTGGTCGTCCGGCGCGGCGAGCACGTCTACGCGGTGCTCAACCTCTACCCGTACAACGGCGGCCATCTGATGACGGTCCCGTACCGCCATGTCGCCGACTACACGGACCTGACGGACCTGGAGACGGCCGAACTGGCCGAGCTGACCAAGCAGGCGATGACCGCGCTGCGCACCGCGTCCGGTGCCCACGGCTTCAACATCGGCATGAACCAGGGCACGGTGGCCGGTGCCGGCATCGCGGCCCATCTGCACCAGCACGTCGTCCCCCGCTGGGGCGGCGACACGAACTTCATGCCGGTGGTGGGCCACACGCGGGTACTGCCGCAACTGCTGGCGGACACCCGAAAGATGCTGGCAGAGGCCTGGCCGACGGGGCAGGCCTGACGGCTCCCGTCCCCCGGCGCGGGGAGGGGGTCACGCGTCGTACTTGTCCGCCTTCTTCGGTGACGCCTCCTGGACCGACCCGCTGAGCGCTCCCGCCCGCGAGGTGAACTTGTCGATGTCGACGTCGTGCTCCTTGAGCACACTGAGCGCCGCCCGGTGCACCGCACGGAGTATCGGTGTGGCCGCGCGCAGCGCGTCGTCGGCCATGAAGCGGTGGTCCCAGGGCTGGTCGGCCCAGGCGTGCCGCAGACCGAACGGTTCGGGCAGGCCTATCGAACCGCCGAGCCACTTCAGCACCGGCGGATACCAGCTGACGCTGGCACGGGCGGTGAGGCGGACCACCTCGTCGGTCGTGACCAGCGGCAGCTTGACGGTCCGGGTCTCCCAGAACCGCACGGTCTTGGCGACCTTCTTGGTGGGCGCCTCGGGCTTGCCGTTGAACAGGCCGTTGACCGGGCCCAGGGCGTGTCCGCTGACCTCGATGCGCAGGGTCTCCTTCAGCACGGTCACGGTCGCCATCATCGTGATGATCAGATCGCCGTTCCACAGGTACGGCCACTGCACGCCCAGATAGTGGCGGTCGCCCTTGCCGAAGTGGTTGTTGTTGCAGATGTTCTCGACGTCCTTGGGCCCCACCTTGTAGTCGGTGCCCTCGGGCCTGGACACCGCCTTGGCGCCCGCTCCGACATGGGTGACGATCCAGTGCCTGACCTGGGGTTCCGGGAAGCCGCCGGTCTTCAGGTGCTGCCGGTGCAGCACGCTCAGCTCCTTCTCGATCTCCCGGACGACCGTCCAGGCCCGGAACTCGTGGACGCCCTTGACCGGGTCGAGGGGGACCAGTTCCTCCGCGAGTACCCAGGAACCCCAGCGGGTGCCCATGCCGAGTATGCCCTTGGAGCCGGCGTAGAAGACCGAGTTGGACTGCTGCTCGGCGCTGAGCCGGGCCAGCGACTGGCGCAGCTGCTCGGCCGCGGCCTGGTCGGGGCTGGTCGGCACCGCCTCGGGGACCTTCGCGCCGACGCTGCCGCCGGAGAGCAGACCGCCCCAGGCCTTGCGCAGGTCCGTGGCGGTCCGCTCGCAGAGCCGCTTGGCCAGGTACCAGCCGACGACGGGGAGCACGATGCAGCCGCGCGCGTACCAGCCCCAGAAGCCGGTGAGCGGCATTTTGATCAGGAAGAGCACCGCGAGGACGCCGACGGCGGCCAGCAGGGCGCTGCCGAGACCGGAGACCCGCTTGTTGTCGGCCTTCAGCATGCCGGCCCGGAGCTGGAAGACGAGCAGCCAGACCACCAGGCCGGGCAGGAACAGCACGCCGCACAGGAACATGACGGCGGTGAGCCGCTTGTCCCGCTCCTTGCGGATGCGGTTGGCCGCGAGGCAGTGCTCGACGACCACCTGGGGTTCGCTGCCGAAGGACTGGATGAGCGGTTTGCGGCCGACGCCCAGCATGCGGTCGATGATCGCCTGCGAGTACGCCTCACCGAAGTTGGGCCGGAAGATCTTCGCCCACTTGCGGCCCTCGTTGACCGTGGACTGGTGCCACTCGTTGTCGGCCTTCTTGATCTCCTCCATCGGCGTGTCCCGGTAGGCCGCCGAGGCCAGGGCATAGGTCGGGGCCTGTGCCTCGCCGCCCGGCCTGGGCACCTGTGGCCCGAAGAAGTCCTCGAAGCTCATTCCCGCCCCCACTTGCCGCCATCCCGCTTCTGCGGCTTTCCCGACTTCCGTACTCCGCACACCTGTTGATCAAGTACTCAGGGTATCCCCGGCCACCGACAACCGTCGGCGGACGGCCGAAGCCGTCCGCCGAACACCCTTGTCGTCGACCACGGCGACCACGGCGACCACGGCGACCAAGGCGGCCACATCGGCCATGTCGACCCCGAGGCCAACTATGAGACCAACTATGAGACCAACTACGAGGCCTCCTTGGCCTGTTCGCGAATCTTCTCGGCGATCTGCGGCGGCATCGGCTCGTGACGGGCGTACGAGCGGCTGAAACGCGCCGTGCCGTGCGAGAGGGAGCGCAGGTCGACCGCGTACCGGCCGATCTCGAACTCGGGCACCTCGGCCTTGATCAGGGTGCGCCCGCCGCTGGTCTGCTCGGTGCCGAGGACCCGGCCGCGCCGCCCGGACAGGTCGCTCATCACCGCGCCGACATAGTCGTCGCCGACCAGCACGGACACCTCGGCCACCGGCTCAAGCAGATGGATCTTCGCGTCCGCGGCGGCTTCCCGCAGCGCCAGCGCGCCCGCCGTCTGGAAGGCGGCGTCGGAGGAGTCCACCGAGTGCGCCTTGCCGTCGAGGAGGGTGACCCGCACGTCGACGAGCGGATAGCCGGCGGCGACGCCCCTGGCGGCCTGGGTCCTGATGCCCTTCTCGACGGACGGGATGAACTGCCGGGGCACGGCGCCGCCGACCACCTTGTCGACGAACTCGATGCCGGAGCCGCCGGGCAGGGGTTCCACCTCGATCTCGCAGATCGCGAACTGGCCGTGCCCACCGGACTGCTTGACGTGCCGGCCGCGTCCGGCGGACCGGCCGGCGAACGTCTCGCGCAGGGACACCCGGTGCGGTACGACGTCCACCTGGACGCCGTACCGGCTGCGCAGCCGCTCCAGGGCGACGTCCGCGTGCGCCTCCCCGAGGCACCACAGGACGACCTGGTGGGTGTCCTGGTTCTGTTCGAGCCGCATGGTCGGGTCCTCGGCGACCAGGCGGGACAGTCCCTGCGAGAGCTTGTCCTCGTCCGCCTTGCTGTGCGCCTGGATGGCGAGCGGCAGCAGCGGGTCGGGCATCTGCCACGGCTCCATGAGCAGTGGGTCGTCCTTGCCGGAGAGGGTGTCCCCGGTCTCCGCGCGGCCGAGCTTGGCCACGCACGCGAGGTCACCGGCGATGACATGGGTGACCGGGCGCTGCTGCTTGCCGAACGGGGTGGACAGGGCGCCGATGCGTTCGTCGACGTCGTGGTCCTCGTGGCCGCGGTCGGCGAGACCGTGCCCGGAGACATGGACCGTCTCGTCGGGGCGCAGGGTGCCGGAGAAGACCCGGACCAGCGAGACCCGGCCGACGTACGGGTCGGAGGCGGTCTTCACCACCTCGGCGACCAGCGGGCCGCCCGTGTCGCACGGTTTGATGTCGCGCGGCTCGCCGCCGATGGTGGTGACCCCCGGAGTGGGGTGCTCGAACGGGGTCGGGAACCCGCCGGTGACCAGCTCCAGGAGTTCCACCGTGCCGAGCCCCTGGCGGGCGCCGTCGGAGGCCGGGGCGGCGGCCAGGACGGGGAAGAACACCCCGCGTGCCACGGCCCGCTCCAGGTCCTCGATCAGTGTCTTGAGGTCGATCTGCTCGCCGCCCAGATAGCGGTCCATGAGCGTCTCGTCCTCGCTCTCCGAGATGATCCCCTCGATGAGCCGGTTACGGGCCTCGTCGATGTCCGGCAGCTGGTCGGGCCCCGGCTCGGACTCCTTGCGCTCCCCGGAGGAGTAGTCGAACAGCTTCTGCGTGAGCAGCCCGACCAGGCCGGTCACGGGCGCGTGCCCGTCCGGTCCCTGCGGGCCGTGCAGCGGCAGATAGAGGGGGAGTACGGCGTCGGGGTCGTCGGCGCCGAAGGCCTCGGCGCAGACCCTGGTCATCTCCTCGAAGTCGGCGCGGGCGGCCTCCAGGTGCGTGACGACGATCGCCCGCGGCATCCCGACGGCCGCGCACTCCTCCCACACCATCCGGGTCGAGCCGTCCACCCCGTCCGAGGCCGAGACGACGAAAAGGGCCGCGTCCGCGGCGCGCAGACCGGCCCTCAGCTCACCGACGAAGTCGGCGTATCCCGGGGTGTCCAGGATATTGATCTTGATTCCGTTCCAGTCGACCGGTACCAGCGACAGCTGTACGGAGCGCTGCTGCCGGTGCTCGATGTCGTCGTAGTCCGAGACCGTGCCGCCGTCCTCCACCCGGCCCGCCCGGTTCACCGCTCCCGCGGTCAGCGCGAGAGCCTCCACCAAGGTGGTCTTGCCCGATCCGGAGTGGCCGACCAGCACCACATTCCGTACGGACGCGGGGTGGTCGGCCGCTGTAGCCCTGCCGGCGGCTCCGGGGTGTTCCTTGACCTTGTCGCCCATGGCCTTGCCTCCCGTGCACGGTGAGGTCTGTGTGGGCGCGGGCGAGCATGCCGGGCCGCGTGCGGTGACGGCTCCGATGACGCCCGCGGTTATTCGAGCTTTCCACTCCCGTCACGGTGCGTCCATACGAAGGACGTGATCGCGCCCGCGTGCCCCTCCGCGTGCCGCCGCGGGTCCCGTCCGCGAGTGCCCACCCGTCGCGCACAGGCGCCCGTGGCTACGATGACCGAGACCTTCACCACCGCGTCCGTGATGGCGTCGCGCACAGGCGCGCGTGGCTACGATGGGCCAGCCGGGGTGGCCAGCAGGGGCCGCACGGCGCAACGACCGTCGGGAAGGCCATGCTGAACAAGTACGCGCGTGCATTTTTCACGCGTGTCCTCACACCGTTCGCCGCGTTTCTCATCCGCCGGGGTGTGAGCCCGGACACGGTCACACTCCTCGGCACGGCCGGAGTGGTCGCGGGCGCCCTGGTCTTCTTCCCCCGGGGCGAGTTCTTCTGGGGCACGATCGTGATCACGCTGTTCGTGTTCTCGGACCTGGTGGACGGCAACATGGCCCGCCAGCTGGGCCGGACCAGCCGCTGGGGCGCCTTCCTGGACTCCACCCTGGACCGGGTCGCCGACGGCGCGATCTTCGGCGGCTTCGCCCTCTGGTACGCGGGCAACGGGAACAACAACGTCCTGTGCGCCGTCTCGATCTTCTGCCTGGCGAGCGGCCAGGTGGTGTCCTACACCAAGGCTCGCGGCGAGTCGATCGGGTTGCCGGTCGCTGTCAACGGTCTGGTGGAGCGCGCCGAGCGTCTGGTGATCTCGCTGGTGGCAGCCGGTCTGGCCGGTTTCCACAAGTTCGGTGTGCCGGGCATCCAGATTCTGCTCCCGATCGCCCTGTGGGTCGTCGCCGTGGGCAGCCTGATCACGCTGGTCCAGCGGGTCGTCACGGTCCGCCGGGAGTCCGCCGAGGCGGAGGCGGCGGCCGAGCGGGAGAAGGCCTCCCACGGGAGCGAGGCGGCGCAGTGACCGCCGCCGACCGGCTCACCGACGGTCTGTACGGGCTCGGCTGGAGCACCGTCAAGAAGCTCCCCGAGCCGGTCGCCGTGCGCCTCGGCCGGTCCATCGCGGACCTCGCCTGGAGGCAGCGCGGCAAGGGCGTCCAGCGCCTGGAGTCCAACTACGCGCGCGTCCTGCCCGACGCGGGCCCGGAGCGGCTGCGCGAGCTGTCGCGCGCGGGCATGCGCTCGTACCTGCGCTACTGGATGGAGTCCTTCCGGCTCCCGGCCTGGAGCGAGGACCGCATCCGGTCCGGCTTCGACGTCAAGGACGTCCACCACCTCACCGACGGCCTCGCCTCCGGCAAGGGCGTGATCATCGCGCTGCCGCACCTGGCCAACTGGGATCTCGCCGGCGCCTGGGTCACCACCGAGCTGAAGACCCCGTTCACCACGGTCGCCGAGCGCCTGAAGCCCGAGACGCTCTACGATCGTTTCGTCGCCTACCGCGAGAGCCTCGGCATGGAGGTCCTGCCGCACAGCGGGGGCTCCGCCTTCGGCACCCTCGCCCGCAGGCTGCGGGACGGCGGCCTGATCTGCCTGGTCGCCGACCGCGACCTGTCCGCCTCCGGTGTCGAGGTCGACTTCTTCGGCGCCACCGCGCGGATGCCCGCCGGACCGGCCCTCCTGGCCCAGCAGACCGGCGCGTATCTGCTCCCCGTGACCCTCTGGTACGACGACACTCCCGTCATGAAGGGCCGGGTGCACGCCCCGATCGACGTACCCGGGTCAGGTGACCGGGCGTCGAAGACGTCTGTCATGACACAGGCGCTGGCCGATGCCTTCGCCACCGGGATCGCCGACCATCCGGAGGACTGGCACATGCTCCAGCGGCTGTGGCTCGCCGACCTCGACCCCGCGAAGGGACCGTCGTGAGGATCGGCATCGTCTGCCCGTACTCCTGGGACGTGCCAGGTGGCGTCCAGTTCCACATCCGCGACCTCGCCGAATACTTCATCCGCCTCGGCCATGACGTCTCCGTCCTTGCCCCCGCCGACGACGACACCCCACTCCCTCCCTACGTCGTCTCGGCCGGCCGCGCGGTCCCGGTGCCGTACAACGGCTCGGTGGCCCGTCTCAACTTCGGCTTCCTGTCGGCCGCGCGGGTGCGGCGCTGGCTGCACGACGGCGCGTTCGACGTGGTCCACATCCACGAGCCGGCCTCGCCCTCCCTCGGCCTGCTGACCTGCTGGGCGGCGCAGGGCCCGATGGTCGCGACCTTCCACACCTCCAACCCCCGCTCCCGCGCGATGATCGCCGCGTACTCGATCCTCCAGGCCGCTCTGGAGAAGATCAGCGCCCGGATCGCGGTCAGCGAGTACGCCCGCCGCACGCTGGTCGAGCACCTGGGCGGGGACGCGGTGGTCATCCCCAACGGCGTCGACGTCGACTTCTTCGCCAAGGCCGAGCCGCGCCCCGAGTGGCAGGGCGACACCATCGGCTTCATCGGCCGGATCGACGAGCCCCGTAAGGGCCTCCCGGTGCTGATGAAGGCCCTGCCTGCGATCCTCGCCGCCCGACCGCGGACCAGGCTCCTGGTGGCGGGCCGCGGCGACGAGGCCGCCGCGGTCGAGTCCCTCCCCGCCGAGCTGCGCTCCCGCGTCGAGTTCCTCGGCATGATCAGCGACGAGGACAAGGCCCGCTTCCTGCGCAGCCTCGACCTGTACGTCGCACCCAACACGGGCGGCGAGAGCTTCGGGATCATCCTGGTCGAAGCTCTCTCCGCCGGGGCTCCCGTCCTCGCCTCCGACCTCGATGCCTTCACCCAGGTCCTGGACCAGGGGGCGGCGGGCGAACTCTTCGCCAACGAGGACGCGGACACGCTGGCGGAGGCGGCGGTACGGCTCCTGGCGGACCCGGAGCGCCGGGCCGCGCTGAGCGCACGCGGCAGTCTGCATGTGCGCCGCTTCGACTGGTCGACGGTGGGTGCGGACATCCTGTCGGTCTACGAGACGGTGACGGCGGGCGCGGCCGCGGTGGCAGCGGACGAACGACCGGGACTGCGGGCACGGTTCGGACTGGCGCGGGACTGAGTTCTGGGGGCGGGGCTCGGGTGGCGGGTGTTGAGCGCCCGTGATTCGGGTTGGCGCAGGGTTCGGGTTCTGTGGGCGTGATGCGGGTGGTGGGGGTTGTGGTTCTGCGGGTGTGGTTGGGGGTGCGCGGGAAGTGTGCCCCGCCTGTGGCTCGGGTTGGCGCGGGGCTGAGTTCTGGGGGTGTGGTCCGGGGTGCGGGGTTGGGTTCTGTGGGCGAGGACCGGGGTGCGCGGGATTGGGTGTCCGCGTGTGGTTCGGGTTGGCGCAGGGCTGATTCCGTTGGCGAAGTCGACTGGTTGAGGTCAGGCCGCTGCGAGGCCGTGAGCGGTGCACAGTTCGCGGATTCTGCTGGGGCGGGCTGCGGG